>NZ_JAOTGL010000008.1:0-82305 GCF_044427045.1 Streptococcus sp. 2022WUSS135 | reverse complement strand
TGACGAGTCAAAAGCAGTGAGGCTTGAACAAAGTGAAAGCCAGCGTCTTTAGGCGCTGGCTGGTGATGTGGGCTTATAGCCCTTGTTCAAACCACCCGTTTGACGGGTGGTCATGATTTTGTCTGGCGGCTAGGGTGGTTTTAGGATCAGAATATTTCTGACATTGTAGTAATGTTAGATTTGCTATAGTACTTCTACTTTAGTATGTTGATAATGGGAAAGTTGAGAAGGTGGGCTTCTGAAAATTGCTACAGTTGTTTCCTGTATTTAAGGTGTTGATTAATTTGGGCATGGAAAATAATGCTTTCAGTTTTTCCTTTGGGCTGATGACAAGTTTTCATGGGGCTGTTTGAGGATTTCTCTAAGCGGTGAAAGTTTTGTCATGGGGGTGTTCTTCTCATCTCTTATTGACTTGGAAAAGTATGTAAAATTTTTAGGTCTTTTTTTGACAAAAAAATGAAAATATTGCACAAAATACTTGACAAATCGCTTGTTATACTAGTATAACAAGGCTTGACTTTACAGCCAAGCCTTTCCTAATTGCTAAAAAAGGAGATTCAATTGATGGGCAAGAAACTGATAAAGAGCACAGCTATTGGAGTAGCGTCTCTTAGCTCATTTGTAATTGCAAATGGTGTGCATGCTGAAGAAACTGTAAATTCCCCTACAAGCCCTGTAGAGAGCCCCGAGGTGTCTCTGACAGCTAGTGTAGGTATTGAGACGGTATCAGGTGTTATCGTGACCAATGGTACTGCTGTTGTAACAGAAACACCGACTGAAGCAACGGTTAATCAGGCGGCTAGCATTAAGACTGCTGCTGACCAGGCTGTAATTGATCAGACTGCTGTGGTGGTGGATGCGAGTGTTGCTGAAGAAAACGCCGCAAACGTGGTTGAAAGGGCCACTGGAGTGGTTGCAGAGGCTGAAAGAAACAAGGCCGAAGCGACTGATGAGAACATTGCGAAAGCTGAAATAGAAGTTGCTAATACGCAAACAGCTATTTCAGAAGCTGAAAGCAAGGCTACTCAAACCGCTGAAAATACAGCTGAAGCACAAGCTAAAGTAAATAGTGACCAAGCGGCCATTGACGCTCAAGAGACTGTTGTGGACAATGCTCAAACAGCTGTGGATAATGCACAAGCAGTTCTAGATGGCACAGGTAAAGAGACAATTATCGCAGAACGTGACGCTGCTGCAAGTGACCTTGAAGTTGCTAAAGCAGATGAAACTAAGGCACAAAGTGACCTTACTAAAGCTCAAGAAGCTGATGCAAAGAAAGCAAGTGACTTGGCAACTGCTAAAGAAACTGAAGCTACTCAATCCGCAACTGCTGACAAGACTGCAAGCGACCTTGCACAAGCACAGGCTGATGCTACTAAAGCGGCAGCGGACTTGGTAAATGCCAATACTACGGTGGATAAGGCCCAGAATGCACTAGACGGTACTGGTGTAGCTGCAATTATCGCAGAGCGTGATGATGCACAAGCTGACCTTACAAAAGCACAAGCAGACGAAACCAAGGCACAAAACGACCTTACAAAAGCTCAAGCTGCAGATGCGAAGAAAGCACAGGACATCGCCAGCCTAACACAAACGCAAACGCAACAACAAGCTACTGCTGACCAAACAGCCGCAGCACTTGCAACAGCACAAGCAGAAGCAAAAAACAAAGCAGACGCTAAAACGGCTGCGGATACAGCCGTATCAAAACTATCTTCACAAATTGCTGCGATTGATAACTTAACAACACCAAAACTATCTCAAGGCGTTATTGATGCGTATAAGAAGTTTGTGGCAAGTAAAACAACTGCCAACAAAGACGCATTATTTGATGCAATTGATGCTTGGTACACAAACGATATGGCAGGTTACACAAAGACAATGGTAACGCCAATTGACACAACCATTGTTGACCCTGCAAACTTAACTCAAGACCAAGTAACAGCTTTATCTCAATATTATGTTTATATCGAAAATGCTGTTCGTAAGCAAATATGGGGTGACAATAACGAAGATGTTGTTGTTACAAAAGATGCCGTACAAGCAGCTATGCAAATTGCCAAAAATTATACAGCTGAAAATGATAATACTGGCGACCATAGTTCTACCGCATTAGAAAATGATGGTAATAATAATGTAGATTACAGCTCGGAGGGGATTGCATTCATCTCCACTAAAACTACTACCATGACTCAGTTATATCGGAACATTTTCAGCATGTCAATCAATACATGGGCAGGCGATTACAACCAGAATTACGCCCATATTACGAATGAATATTGGCATCTTCCACGATCTGCTGGTAGTGGTACCACTAATATACAAACCAGTGGCGCATTTGTTACAAGTGTAACACCTGGTGGATTTGGACGTGCACATAGCCTTCAATTTACCGATAAAGGTGGAAACACCATCGCATCACCATATGATACAACAGCCCTCAAGGCTGAGTTGGTAACGGCTAAGACAGTGCAAGCTCAAGAGACACAAGCTGATAAGCAAGCACAAGCAACCCTTGCTAGTGCAACGACTGCTAACAACCAAGCTCAATCAGCTTTACAAGCAACTACGGCTCAATTGACTGCTTTGAAAGCTACTGCCGACCAAACACCAGCCGCCCAAGCTACATTGACAAGTGCAACCACTGTGCGTAAAGCCGCAGAAGCGCGCCTTGCTGCTGCTCAACAAGCCGTTGACAACCTCAACGCTGACGTAGCAACGAAGACGAAAGCCCTTGAAGATGCGAAATCGGTTCAAGCAAAAGCTGTCGCAGCAGACACAAGTACCAAAGTAACTCTTGCTCAGGCAAGAACTACAAATGACAAGGCTCAAGCAGCACTTGCCGAAACTCGTGCAACCATTGCAAGCCTTGAAGCAATCGTTGACCAAACACCAGCCGCCCAGGCTACCTTGACAAGTGCAACCGTTGCTCGTCAAGCTGCTGAAACTCGTTTGGCTAAGGCTCAACAAGCTGTTGACAACCTCAATGCTGACGTAGCAACTAAGACTAAAGCTCTTGAAGATGCGAAAAGTCAATTGGCTACTGAAGAAGCAAAATTGGCTCAACTGAAAGAAGCTAAGTCTACAAGCGAAGTCGTTCTTGCAGAAGCTCAATCGAAAGTAGAGGCATTGAAGGCTGAAGAAGCTAAGATTGCAGATGAAATCGCTGTATTGAAAGCGCAACTTGCCGAACAATTGGCTAAGCTTGCAGCACTCAAAAATGCGGACCAAGTCCTTGCAGACGCTCAAGCGGAGCTTGCAAAAGCTATCGAGGCTCACACTGCTGCTAAAGCAACCCTTGACGCTGAAATCGATAAGTTGGACCAATTCTTGAAGAACCAACGTGATGCTAAAGCTCAATATGAGGCTGTGAAGGAGGCTTATACTCAAGCACAGATTATGGCTCAGCGACAAGCTATCAATGATGCAGGCGGTCAACCGATTGCTATCACAGATAAAGTTGGTAAGATTGCGGGCTACTTTGATGGCAACCAAACTGCAGGTACTAAGCTACAGCCAATCACTTATAGCAGAGTTGAAAAGTATAGACAGCTGCCACAAACGGGCTCACAAGAAAGCCTTTTGGTATTGTTAGGCTACACGGCCCTTGCTGGTCTTGGACTAGGTTATGCAAAAAAACGGAGAAGAGGATAGGAAAGAATGGCAGAACAACAAAATATAAACCAATTTGGTCGCGAGGAACTCATTGATATTTTGCAGTATTTGTATGTGCAGATTGATGAATTCTTTACTATTAAGAATAAAATGTCTTCTATTGTTGAACAGACTATTAGTACACGTGTTAAACAGGCTACAACAGCTAAGTATAATCGGAATGGAAATATTGGTGGTATCATTTTTGCCCTGATGGGAGTGGTTGAACTCGGCAATAATTTTTTCAACGCTCTTTTCATGATGGGGGTGATGTATCTATTTGGGCAGGCTACAGTCCGTCTCTTTATGTGGCTTATGGCTAGACCGACTAATAAAAAACATTCGGCTTTCGGTCTCAATTATACTGTAAATGTACTTAGTAAGAAACAACTTGAGAAGGTTACTCAAGAAGCAACTGTTGAAGCGGAACATTCTCAAGAATATCAGTCGCTCCTTGCAGATAAGTTAGCATTGGAAAGCAACCAGACACTTCTTTATTTCTTGTCTCTGATCCCTGATAATTTTGCAAATTTGACAGATTTTGCGGGCATGTTGGTCTTGTTGCAGGATTTCCGTGCAACGAATTTCCAAGAAGCTGCTAACCTTTGGCGGACAGAACAGCATCAGCAATCTGTGATGAATCAACAGAAAAAAATGGCGGAACAATTGGCGCGGAGTAATGCTCAAATTTCACAACTGCGTGATCAGGCAGAGCGACTTCGTAAAGGGCAGGCTCATTTGGAAGATGCCGCGGCAAGGGCAGCTATCCAGAATGCGCGAGCTAATGAAAAATTAGCTAATATGGAGCGTTACGGCGTCCATGCAACTATTCGCTGATTCAAATGAACTGGAGAAGTCCTGGTTTGTAGGAGAAAGATGAAAAAGAAATTATTAAGAGTAGGTTTTGTAGCCTTGTCAGTTTTGGTGTTAACGGCTTGTCAGCTGGGAACGAAAGAATATCTATCTGTTTCTTTTAAGGGGTACGATGGTTATGGAACTGCAACCGTATCTCTTGATAGGGAGGAGCTGATTGCCAAACTTTATGGGAAGGATGCAACAGATGAGGAACAAGATGCTGTCCATGATGGGGTGTCTGTTTCAGTAGATGGCTCTGAGGCATTGAGCAATGGAGATAAGGTAAAAGTAACAGTTGATGTGGATAAGGAATCGGCTGTGGCTAGTAAGATAAAATCTGAAACCTATACCTACGATGTATCGGGTCTTACAGAAACAACAGAAATTAGTTCTCAGGATCTGGTAAAAAAGCTGGCAGTTACTTATACTGGCATTAGTGGTCAGGCAGATTATCCAGAAATCAGTATTGACAGTACTATTCTCTATCCTATTGGGGAGAATGGTGATGATATATTGAAACCTTCCGCAAGCAATAGTACACCAATTTCGAATGGAGATATGATTGCTTTTTCGGTAGAGAAAGCAGAATTAGCCATGAATACAGGCTATGTATTGACAGATGATAAGGAAATTAGTCTTGAGGTTTCTGGTTTGGATAAAATTCCTGATACTGTTAGTGAAATTAAAAATCTAGCTGACTTGCTTACTATTGCCCAAGAGCAGGCTGAAAAAGATTTTGCAGAGGAAAACCTTACCAGTCAGTATAGTTTGAAGCGTCATCATATTTTTTATCGTCATGACTATCAAGAGACTAAAGGGTGGAAGAATAGTTATTATGGGGATTTAGCTATTGTTTATGAGTATGTTAATGCAAAAGAAGATTCTTTTGTCAAAACTTCAACAGATTTCTATGTTTACAATTTCTCTAAATTGATTATTGACAAGGATGGTATTGTTACACTAGAAGCACCGAGTGAACTAGATAAAGATAAAATGGTTAAGCTATCTGCTCAGTCGGATCATTTTTATCGTGATAGTATCAATGATATCTATGCAAGTTTGACTAATCTCGAGTATAGGGATGTTACAACAGAGGTGGAATCTGCTGTTAACAGATGGTAAGAATAGTTTGAAATGAAGGAACACTGAGAAATTGGTGTTTCTTTTTTATTAAGAAGGCTTATGAGTTGCTATGGACAGATCTACTCTTTTTCAGTAAATTTTCCTTGTTTTTTTGTTTTCTATGTGGTATACTTAACAAGTTAATTAAAAGGTTAAGGGGATGCCTATGAATCGTATTGCATTAGAAATTGAGAAGTACCTACACGAGATTGTTTTGAGTTCGGAGAATCAATTGGAGATTTTGGTTGGTTCTTGTCAAAGCACGGTGAAGTTGACGAATACGCAGGAGCATATTTTGATGCTTATTGAAAAGGCTGCATATACTAATACTGAGATTGCTAAGGAGTTGAATGTTAGTCAGGCTGCGATCACGAAGGCTACAAAGTCATTAGTTGCTCAGGGGTTATTGGTGGCGGTTAGAGATGATAAGGATGCTCGTATTGTTCGCTTTAGTTTGACTGAGGCTGCTAAGCCTATTGCTGCAGAGCATGCTCATCATCACGCGCATACCTTGGAAGCTTATGAAGAGCTTTTGGAAAATTATAGTCTTGAAGAGCAGGAGTCAATTGCTCGATTCTTAAGTGAGTTAGTGGAGAAGATTAGAAAATAAATGAGATATATTACTGTGGAAGACTTGTCGTTTTACTACGACAAAGAACCGGTTTTAGAACATATTCATTATTATCTTGATAGTGGGGAATTTGTGACTTTGACTGGTGAGAATGGCGCAGCCAAGACAACCCTCATTAAGGCGACTTTGGGGATATTGAAGCCCAAACAGGGGAGGGTTTCTATTGCTGAGAAGAGTATAAAAGGTAAGAAGTTGAGAATGGCCTATTTACCTCAGCAAATTGCAAGTTTTAATGCTGGTTTTCCGAGCACGGTTTACGAATTTGTAAAATCAGGGCGTTATCCTCGACAAGGTTGGTTTCGTCGTTTGACAGCCCATGATGAGGAACATGTTCGGATTAGTTTGGAATCAGTTGGAATGTGGGAACATCGGGATAAGCGCTTAGGTGCTTTGAGTGGTGGGCAGAAGCAACGCGCGGTCATTGCGCGTATGTTTGCCTCTGATCCAGATATTTTTATTCTGGATGAACCGACAACAGGGATGGATGCAGGGACCAAGGATGCTTTTTACCAGCTCATGCATCATTCGGCTAAGAAGCATGGAAAGTCGGTTCTGATGATAACTCATGATCCTGATGAGCTGAATAGGTATGCTGATCGAAACATTCACTTGGTTCGTGATCAGCAGTCTCCTTGGCGTTGTTTCAATGTTCATGAAGCGGATGAGGAGGTTGCTGATGTTTGATCTATCTGTATTTCATTATGACTTTATGCAGCGTGCTTTCCTAGCAATCATTGCGATGAGTCTGTTCTCGCCTATTTTGGGGGTCTTTTTGATACTCAGACGACAGAGTTTGATGTCGGATACTCTTAGTCATGTTTCGTTGGCGGGGGTTGCATTTGGTTTGGTATTGGGGATTTCACCAACGCTTTCGACTGTTCTTGTCGTTATTGTGGCAGCTGTATTTTTAGAGTATTTGCGGACAATTTACAAGAATTTTATGGAAATTGGGACGGCTATCCTCATGTCGACTGGTTTGGCTATTTCGCTTATTGTCATGAATAAATCTGGTGGGAAATCAGGGCTTAGCCTGGAACAATATCTGTTTGGTTCGATTGTGACGATTAGTCAGGAGCAGGTAATTGCTTTGTTTACGATTGCTGTGATTGTCATTGTGCTGACATTGCTGTTTTTGCGTCCGATGTATATTCTTACCTTTGATGAGGATACGGCATTTGTAGATGGCTTGCCTGTGCGAGCTATGTCCATTGCCTTCAATGTGGTGACTGGTGTTGCCATTGCCTTAATGATTCCTGCGGCAGGTGCTTTGCTGGTTTCAACAATTATGGTGTTGCCTGCTTCTATTGCATTGCGACTTGGTAAGAGTTTTAAAGCTGTTATCTTTACTGGGATGGGCATTGGCTTTTTTGGAATGGTCATGGGCTTGCTGACTTCTTACTATGCAGAAACTCCAGCGAGTGCAAGTATTACCTTGATTTTCATTAGTATTTTCTTACTGGTGAATGTTGTTCAAAAATTTAAAAAATAAGGAGTTAAGATGAAAAAAGTTGGTTTATTATTATTGTCTGTTTCAGCTTTGCTTTTAGGGGCTTGTGGCAATAGCACAGCTTCTGAAGATGGGAAGTTGAATATTGTAACGACCTTTTATCCTGTTTATGAGTTTACCAAGCAGGTGGCAGGTGATGAGGCAAATGTTGATCTGTTGGTTAAGGCTGGGACAGAGGTTCATGGTTATGAGCCGTCAGCTAAAGATATTGCTCGTATCCAAGAGGCAGATGCTTTTGTTTATGAAAATGAAAATATGGAAACATGGGTTCATGATGTTGAAAAATCACTTGATACAACAAAGGTTAATGTGATTAGTGCGACGGAAGGGATGCTTTTGTTACCAGGTAGTGAAGAAGGTGAGGATCACGACCATAGTGAGGAGGGCCATAGCCATGCTTATGATCCGCATGTATGGTTGTCTCCTGAGCGTGCCATCACACTTGTAGAAAATATTCGTGATAGTTTGGTAGCTAAATACCCAGAAAAGAAAGATGCTTTTGAAACAAATGCGGCAGCCTATATTGAGAAATTAGATGCTTTAGATATGAAGTATTCTGAAACATTATCTGCTGCGAAACAGAAATACTTTGTTACACAACATACTGCATTTGCATATTTGGCTTTGGACTATGGTTTGAAACAAGTTTCTATTACAGGTGTTGCTGCAGATGAGGATCCGACTCCATCACGTCTAGCGGAATTGACAGAGTATATCAATAAATATGGTATTAAGTATATCTATTTTGAAGAAAATGCGTCAAAATCTGTTGCAGAAACACTTGCTAAAGAGACTGGGGTTCAGTTGGACGTTCTTAATCCTCTTGAAAGTTTGACGGATGAGGATATGAAAAATGGTAAGGATTATATTTCTGTTATGGAAGATAATCTGACTGCCCTTGAAAAAACAACTTCCCAAGAAGGTTCTGAAATTTTGCCAGAAGAAGGTGCTGAGACTGCGCAAACTGTTTATAATGGTTATTTTGAAGATAGTGCCGTAAAAGATCGTACTCTTTCAGATTATGCAGGTGAGTGGCAGTCGGTTTATCCATACTTGCTGGACGGGACGCTGGATCAAGTCTGGGATTACAAGGCTAAGATCAAAGGTGGTATGACAGCTGAAGAGTACAAGGCTTATTACGATACAGGCTACAAAACAGATGTTGATCAAATTAACATTACAGATAATACCATGGAATTTGTAGTGGGAGATAAGAAAGAAAAATTCACGTATAAGTATGTGGGCTATAAGATTTTGACCTACAAAAAAGGAAATCGTGGTGTTCGTTTCTTGTTTGAAGCAACGGATGCAAATGCTGGTAACTATAAGTATGTTCAATTTAGCGACCACAATATTGCCCCTGTTAAAACAGGTCACTTCCATATCTATTTTGGTGGAGAGAGCCAAGAAAAACTGTTGGAAGAATTGGAAAACTGGCCGACATACTACCCTGTTGGTTTGACTGGTTTGGAAATTGGTCAGGAAATGCTGGCTCACTAAGAATAATGAGAAGACTGGGCAAGATGTTCAGTCTTTCTTCTTGACAATTTTTGACTACAAACGTAAACTAAAGTTAGAAAATGATTGTTGGGAGGTGAATGTGTGGAGCAGACAATTTCTGCTGCGGAGTGGCAGGTCATGCGGGTCTTGTGGGCCCAGCCTGGTGCGACTTCTCAGGAAATTATTCAGGCCTTGCAGGAAGGCTTTGATTGGCAGGCGACGACCATTAAGACACTTTTAGGGCGGCTGCGGAAGAAAAACTATTTGAGAATGGCTAAGGAAACTAGCAAGTACCACTACTACCCGCTGATCAGTGAAGAGGAACATTTGCAGGGGCAGGTGGAGCTCTTACTAGCTACCATATGTTCCACAAAACAGGGGCAACTGGTTGAAAAACTGCTAGACACAGGGACATTTTCCCAAAAAAGCCTAGAAAATCTGGCCAGCAAAATCTCTCAGCTACAAAAGACCGCACCCGAGCAAATCGCTTGTCGGTGTTTGGCGGGACAATGTACCTGTGGGCATCATGCAAAAGGAGAAAGAATATGAAGCAAACTTTGAAATTGAAAAACTTATCGTGCCAAAACTGTGTCAAGCACGTGACCAAACACCTCTTGGAAATGGATGGGGTGGAAGATGTGAAAATCCAGCTGGATCAGCAGTTGGCGGAGGTGGAAACCTCTGTGGCCTATGACTTGGAACAGTACCAAGAGGTGCTGGATGATACTATCTATGAAGTGGAAGAGTTGATATAAGTGAAAAAGCAGCCGTCGGGCTGCTCTTTATAATGCTTTGAGAAAGTGAGTCAGATCCAGTTGCACTTGTGCAAGTGAAATTTGGTCCCAGAAGCCGTCTGATTGAAAGCGTGGAATCAGGTGGACATGGAAATGGGTGCCAGCATCAAACAAGCGGTCGTTGCAGGCTATGGTCACGCCGTCAATTGCCAATGCTTGACAGAGTTTTTCAGTCAACAAGACTTCCAAGTCTGATAGCTCATAGCGAACAGCAGGAGGGACTTGGCTGAGCGTGTCATAGTGTTCCTTGCTGATAATCAGCAGATGCCCTGTTTGGACAGGGTCAATGTCCCAGACGACCTTGAAATGCTCCGTCTGGTAGAGAATGTCATTTTCATTGAGTTGGTGACAAAAAATACAGGTCATGTCATTTCTCCTAGGTTAGCAGAAAAGGAAATCACATAGGATTTCCTTGAAAAATATTAATAAGTCAAAACAGAATATTTCTTCTTCCCACGACGGATAACGGTCAACTCGCCGTCGATTTTGTCGCTGTCAGAAAGAGTATAGTCCAAATCCTGCACACGCTCACCGTTGACATAGATGGCACCATTTGCTACGTCTTCACGAGCCTGGCGTTTTGAGTTGACAATACCAGAGGTAACCAAGAGTTCAACGATGTTGAGGTTGTCTTCAGCCTGGACAGCGTAGTTTGGAACGTTGCTGAGGCCCTGTTTGAGTTCTTTTGCGGATAGGTTTTTGATGTTGCCAGCGAATAATTGCTCGGTGATGTTAAGGGCTTGTTTGTAAGCTTCTTCACCGTGAACCAATGTCACGACTTCCTTAGCCAAAATCTTCTGAGCTAGGCGTTCATGACGGGCAGCGTCAAATTTTTCTTCAATCTCAGCAATCTCATCAAGTGACAAGAAAGTAAAGATTTTCAAGAAACGAACGGCATCGTCGTCCATGATATTGAGCCAGAATTGGTACATTTCATACGGTGAAGTCTTGTCGGCATCGAGCCAAACAGCGTTGCCTTCTGACTTACCAAACTTCTTACCTGTTGAGTCGGTAATGAGAGGAACAGTCATCACGTGACCAGACTTGTCAGCCTTGCGACGAAGCAATTCAGTACCTGCTGTCATGTTGCCCCACTGGTCAGAACCACCGATTTGTAGGGTTACATTGTGCTTGTCATTGAGCTCGTAGAAGTCATAACCCTGCATAATTTGGTAAGCAAACTCGGTGTAGGAAATCCCTGTTTCAATCCGTTTTTTCACAGAGTCCTTGCTCATCATGTAGTTGACTGTGTAGTATTTACCAACATCACGGAGGAAGTCGATAAAGCTGATGTCTGAGAACCAGTCGTAGTTGTTGACCATTTCGGCCTTGTTGTCACCATTTTCAAAATCCAAGAAGCGAGAGAGTTGACCTTGGATTTTTGTTACCCAACCGTCTACGGTATCTTTGGTTTGCAAGCTGCGCTCTGCATCCTTGAAGGAAGGGTCGCCAATCAGACCAGTAGCTCCACCAACTAGAGCGTAAGGTTTGTGCCCTGCTAATTGCAAGTGACGGCAGACGAGGATTGGTACCAAATGCCCCAAATGCAGGCTGTCGGCAGTTGGGTCGTAGCCAGAATAATAGGATACTTGCCCTTCTGTTAATGCTTTTACTAGGGCTTCTTCATCAGTCGTTTGAAAGACCAAGCCACGTGCTTTTAGTTCTTCAAAAATGTTCATGCGTTTCTCCTTCAACAAGATGCTTTGGTTTTTGAGTTTTTTACAAGCTAAAACCGCATCTCACCATTAAAAAAATTCTCTCCTATTATACCATGAAATTGCGGAAAATAAACAAAATTTGGTATAATGGAACGATAAGGAGTTAATATGGCGACTAAATCAGATAAGCAAGATTTTAAAAAGAAAATCAGTGCCCTAGGCTTAGGGGATGTAGTGGGAGTTTTCCTTCGGACGCTGAAATTATTATTCAATTCAGTAGCAGTCTTGGTCTTCCTATTCGGTCTTTTTGGTGCGGGTATAGGAATTGGTTTCGTGGTTAGTCTTTTCGATGATGTTAAGATTCCCAAAACAGAGGAACTGGTAGCGAAGGTTTCAGAAGTTAGTCGGATTTCCACCGTTACCTATTCGGATGGTAGCTTGGTGTCGGAAGTTAATTCAGATTTGCTTCGTGTACCCATTACTTCGGAAGAGGTCTCTAATTATCTAAAACAGGCTGTAATTGCGACAGAGGATGAAACATTTGAAACCCACAATGGGGTTGTGCCTAAGGCTATTTTGCGTGCGGCACTGGGATCAGTTGGTCTAGGTTCATCTAGCGGTGGTTCAACCTTGACGCAGCAATTGATAAAACAGCAACTTGTCGGAGATGCTCCAACCTTTACGCGTAAGGCTAATGAGATTGTTTCGGCTTTGGCATTAGAGCGGAATATGACCAAGGAAGAGATTTTAACCATTTACCTAAATGTTTCTCCATTTGGTCGAAATAATCAGGGACGAAATATTGCAGGGGTAGAAGCTGCGGCTCAGGGAATTTTTGGTAAACCAGCGAAAGACTTGACTGTTCCGCAGGCTGCTTTTATTGCAGGCTTACCGCAAAGTCCGATTGTTTATTCTCCCTATGCATCAGATGGAACACGTAAATCAGATGAAGATATGGTTTACGGTATTGAACGCTATCAAGATGTTCTCTTTAATATGTATCGGGCGTCATTCTTGACCAAGGAAGAATACGAAACCTATAAAGCCTACGATATTAAACAAGATTTTATTGCTCCAGCTCCTGTAGTGGCGGATACGAAAGATTATCTCTATTACAAGGTCATGGAAGAAGCGCAGGAGGTTATGTTTGATTATCTGGTGAAACGTGACAAGGTTTCTAAAAATGACTTGAAAAATGATGAAACAAAGGCATCCTATGAGGAGTTGGCCAAGCAAGAATTGAGCCAAGGTGGCTACACGATTAAGAGTACCGTTGATCAAAAAATCTATGCGGCAATGCAGTCTGTTGTGGCAAACTATGGATCTGTTTTGGATGATGGAAACGAATATGTTGAGACAGGTAGTGTGTTAATTGATAATGCCACAGGAGCCATTTTAGGATTTGTGGGTGGTCGCGATTATGCAACCAACCAAAATAACCATGCCTTTGATACTCTTCGTTCGCCAGCGTCAACCATCAAGCCTCTGTTAGCTTACGGTATTGCGATTGATCAAGGTTTGATAGGTTCTGCCAGCATCCTTTCAGATTATCCAACGAACTTTTCAAGTGGACAACCGATCATGTATGGTTCAGGACGTGGTACTGGTATGATGAACTTACAGACGGCTATTGACCGTTCTGTTAACATTCCTGCTTTTTGGACCTATAAGATGATGAGAAATGCAGGTGTAGATGCCAAAGCGTACATGGATAAAATGAATTATCATATTCCTATGTACGATATTGAAAGTGTACCGTTGGGCGGTGGTGTTGAAATTTCAGTATTGACAAATACAAATGCCTATCAAACTTTGGCAAATGGTGGTGTTTATAACAAACATTACATTGTTGAAAGCATTACTGCCTCTGATGGAACAGTAGTGTATCAGCATGAAGCTGCTCCAGTTCAGGTCTATTCTAAAGCAACTGCAAGTATCATGAACCAGCTTTTGAGACAGGTTGTCAACTCTGGGTATACTACGACGTTCAAGAGTCGATTGAGTGGTTTAAACCCACAGGCAGCATCGTCTGATTTCGTCGGTAAGACGGGAACAAGTAATGAAGTCAATGACGTGTGGCTCATGCTATCGACCCCTAGAGTAACTTTAGGTACCTGGGCTGGGAATGATGATAACTCAGAAATGTATGTCTGGACTGGCTACCACAATAATTCACAATATGTGGCCCATATGGTTGATGCTCTTTACAATGTTAATGCGGATATGTTCGCAGGAAAATTTGAATTAGACAGTGGTGTTATTGCTTCTAGCGTCGTTGCTTCTACAGGTCAACGTGCAGGGACTACACAGGTAAATGGGCGCCAAGTAACAGTTGGCGGTGCGATGACAACAAGTTATTGGGCTAAAAATGGTGCACCAGTAACGAGCTATAACTTCATGGTTGGAGGGACAGATAGTGACCGAGCACAGGCTTGGAATACAATTATCGGCTCCCAAACACTAACATCAAGTAGCTCAACCCAACGAAGCAGTTCAACTCGGACTAGCACGAGTTCTTCAGCTAATAACACGAACCAGTCATCAGAAACGCAAACAGCAACTAGTGAGCAAGTGAATAATGATTCACCTTGATTTTTCCTAGTACTTGTGCTATAATAGTATAAATTATTTGTCGTGTGTCTTGTTTGAAATATTGTCCAGACAAGGCTTGCAGCAGTTAAATCAAACTTTTTCAAAGGAAGATTTAGCTGCTCTTTTTGTGTCTATGAGGAATTTTTTGAGAATTGTTACCTATTCTTAAAGATTCTAAAAATTCTAACAAAAGGCAAATGTGTTTGATTTTGCAGAAAAATCAATAGAAAAATAGAGGAGAATTAACTTGGCAGGACATGAAGTTCAGTACGGTAAGCACCGTACCCGTCGTAGTTTTTCAAGAATCAAGGAAGTTCTTGATTTACCAAATTTGATTGAAATCCAAACGGACTCTTTCCAAGACTTTTTAGATTATGGTTTGAAAGAAGTCTTTGAAGATGTACTTCCAGTTTCAAACTTTACGGATACCATGGAATTGGAATTCGTTGGTTATGAATTGAAAGAACCTAAATATACATTGGAAGAGGCGCGTGCGCATGATGCGAACTACTCAGCCCCAATTTATGTAACTTTCCGTCTGGTGAATAAAGAAACTGGCGAGATCAAGACGCAAGAAGTCTTCTTCGGTGAGTTTCCAATCATGACTGAAATGGGTACCTTCATCATCAACGGTGCAGAGCGGATCATCGTTTCTCAGTTGGTTCGTTCACCAGGTGTCTACTTCAATGATAAAGTAGATAAGAACGGTAAAGTAGGTTATGGTTCAACGGTTATCCCTAACCGTGGAGCTTGGTTGGAATTGGAAACAGACTCAAAAGACATTGCCTACACTCGTATTGACCGTACGCGTAAGATTCCGTTCACAACGCTTGTTCGTGCGCTTGGTTTCTCAGGCGATGATGAAATCTTTGACATCTTCGGTGATAGCGAATTGGTTCGCAATACCATTGAAAAAGATATTCATAAAAATCCAGCAGATTCTCGTACGGATGAAGCGCTTAAGGAAATCTATGAGCGCCTTCGTCCAGGTGAACCAAAGACAGCTGAAAGCTCTCGTAGCCTTTTAACAGCTCGTTTCTTTGACCCACGTCGTTACGACTTGGCACCTGTTGGTCGTTACAAGATTAATAAAAAACTCAACCTCCGTACTCGTTTGCTCAACCAAACACTTGCTGAGCATGTGATTAACGGTGAGACAGGCGAAATCGTCTTGGAAGCTGGTACTGTATTGAGTCGTGATGTGCTTGAAAAAGTAGAAGCACAATTCGATGAGCTCAACTTGGTAGAATATATTCCAAATGACAACGCTGTTCTTCTTGAGCCAGTTCTTTTGCAGAAATTCAAGATTGTAGCTCCTAAGGATCCAGAACGTGTTGTGACGGTGATTGGTAATGCTAATCCAGCAGAAAACGTACGTACAGTAACACCTGCGGACATCTTGGCTGAAATGAGCTACTTCCTCAACTTGGCTGAGGGTCTTGGTCGTGTAGATGATATTGACCACTTGGGTAACCGTCGTATTCGTGCCGTTGGTGAATTGCTTGCTAACCAAGTACGTATCGGTTTGACTCGTATGGAACGTAACTTGCGTGAGCGTATGTCTGTTCAAGACAATGAAGTATTGACGCCACAACAAATCATCAATATCCGTCCTGTTACAGCCGCAATCAAGGAATTCTTTGGTTCATCTCAGTTGTCACAGTTCATGGACCAACACAACCCACTTTCTGAGTTGTCTCACAAACGCCGTTTGTCAGCCTTGGGACCTGGTGGTTTGACTCGTGACCGTGCTGGTTATGAGGTTCGAGACGTTCACTACACTCACTATGGTCGTATGTGTCCGATTGAAACGCCTGAGGGACCAAACATCGGTTTGATTAACAACTTGTCTTCTTACGGACACCTTAACAAGTATGGTTTCATTCAAACACCATACCGCAAGATCGACCGTGCAACTGGTACAGTAACGAACGAAATCGTTTGGTTGACAGCGGATGAAGAAGATGCCTACATCGTAGCACAATCAACATCTCCACTTGATGAAAACAACCGTTTCGTTGATAAGATTGTTATGGGACGTCACCAAGGTAACAACCAAGAGTTCCCAGCAGATTCAGCAGATTTCATGGACGTTTCTCCTAAGCAGGTAGTTGCCGTTGCGACAGCATGTATTCCTTTCTTGGAAAACGATGACTCCAACCGTGCCCTCATGGGTGCCAACATGCAACGTCAGGCTGTTCCATTGATTGATCCAAAAGCACCTTACGTTGGTACTGGTATGGAATACCAGGCTGCCCACGACTCAGGTGCGGCAATCATCGCTCAACACGATGGTAAGGTTGTCTACGCAGATGCGGACAAGGTAGAAGTGCGTCGTGAAGACGGCTCGCTTGATGTCTACCACATTTCTAAATTCCGTCGTTCAAACTCTGGTACTGCTTACAACCAACGTACCCTTGTAAAATTGGGTGACATCGTAGAAAAAGGCGACTTCATCGCAGATGGACCTTCTATGGAAAATGGGGAAATGGCTCTTGGTCAAAACCCTATCGTTGCCTACATGACTTGGGAAGGTTACAACTTCGAGGACGCGGTTATTATGTCTGAGCGCCTTGTGAAAGACGATGTCTATACATCTGTTCACTTGGAAGAATACGAATCAGAAACACGCGATACCAAGTTAGGCCCTGAAGAAATCACTCGCGAAATTCCAAACGTTGGTGAAGATGCTCTTCGCAACTTGGACGAAATGGGGATTATCCGTATTGGTGCCGAAGTTAAAGAGGGGGACATTCTTGTTGGTAAAGTCACACCAAAAGGTGAAAAAGATCTTTCTGCTGAAGAGCGCCTCTTGCACGCTATCTTCGGTGACAAGTCACGTGAAGTACGTGATACATCTCTTCGTGTACCTCACGGTGCCGATGGTGTCGTTCGTGATGTGAAAATCTTTACTCGTGCCAACGGTGATGAATTGCAATCAGGTGTTAACATGTTGGTTCGTGTTTACATCGCTCAAAAACGTAAGATCAAGGTCGGAGATAAGATGGCCGGTCGTCACGGTAACAAGGGTGTCGTTTCACGTATTGTACCTGTTGAGGATATGCCATATCTTCCAGACGGAACACCAGTTGACATCATGTTGAACCCACTCGGGGTGCCATCACGTATGAACATCGGTCAGGTTATGGAACTTCACTTGGGTATGGCGGCTCGCAACTTGGGCATTCATATCGCAACACCAGTTTTCGATGGTGCAAGTTCAGAAGACCTTTGGTCAACTGTTAAAGAAGCAGGTATGGATTCAGATGCCAAAACCATTCTTTACGACGGTCGTACAGGTGAGCCATTTGATAACCGTGTATCTGTCGGTGTCATGTACATGATCAAGCTTCACCACATGGTTGATGATAAACTTCACGCCCGTTCAGTCGGACCATACTCACTCGTTACCCAACAGCCACTCGGAGGTAAGGCTCAGTTTGGTGGTCAGCGTTTCGGTGAGATGGAGGTTTGGGCCCTTGAAGCCTACGGTGCTTCTAACGTCCTTCAAGAAATCTTGACTTACAAGTCAGATGATGTGACAGGCCGTCTTAAAGCCTATGAAGCCATCACCAAAGGTAAACCAATTCCAAAACCAGGTGTTCCAGAATCATTCCGCGTTCTTGTCAAAGAATTGCAATCACTTGGTTTGGATATGCGTGTCCTTGATGAAGACAACAATGAAGTAGAATTGCGTGACCTTGATGAAGGTGAAGATGATGACATCATCCACGTAGATGATCTTGAAAAAGCACGTGCAAAAGCCGCAGCTGACGCAGCCGCAGCCTTTGCAGCAGAAGAAGCAGAAGGCAAAGAATAATTAGAATGGATGGAACAAGTTGGTCCAAATCTCAGAACTGAAAGAGACAAGGACCAACGGTCTTCCACCGTCTGATTTGATAGAGGAATAGCTTACCAGCTATCCATTCTGCCGATTATTGTTCAAGAATTTGAGGTCTGGGAATCCAGCCTCTCACAAGAAAAGAAAGGGATTATTAGTGGTTGACGTAAATCGATTTAAAAGTATGCAAATCACGTTAGCTTCACCAAGTAAGGTTCGTTCATGGTCTTACGGTGAGGTTAAAAAACCTGAAACAATCAACTATCGGACACTTAAACCAGAACGTGATGGACTCTTTGACGAAGTCATCTTTGGTCCAACAAAAGACTGGGAGTGTTCATGTGGTAAATACAAGCGTATCCGTTATAAAGGGATTACTTGTGACCGCTGTGGCGTTGAAGTGACTCGTGCAAAAGTACGTCGTGAACGTATGGGACACATTGAGTTGAAAGCACCAATTTCACACATTTGGTATTTCAAAGGGATTCCAAGCCGTATGGGCTTGACCTTGGATATGAGCCCACGTGCCTTGGAAGAAGTTATCTACTTCGCAGCTTACGTGGTGATCGATCCAAAAGATACACCGCTTGAGCACAAGTCAATCATGACTGAGCGCGAATACCGTGAGCGTTTGCGTGAATATGGTTATGGTTCATTCGTTGCCAAAATGGGTGCAGAAGCCATCCAAGACCTCTTGAAACAAGTCGATCTTCCAAAAGAAATCGCAGCTTTGAAAGAAGAATTGAAAACAGCTTCTGGTCAAAAACGCATTAAAGCAGTTCGTCGTTTGGATGTATTGGATGCCTTCTACAAATCTGGTAACAAGCCTGAATGGATGATTCTCAACATCCTTCCTGTTATTCCACCAGATTTGCGTCCGATGGTTCAATTGGATGGTGGTCGTTTTGCCGCATCAGACTTGAACGAACTCTACCGCCGTGTTATCAACCGTAACAACCGTTTGGCACGTCTTTTGGAACTTAATGCTCCAGGAATTATCGTACAAAACGAAAAACGGATGCTTCAAGAAGCTGTGGATGCTTTGATTGACAACGGTCGCCGTGGTCGTCCAATCACAGGACCAGGTAGCCGTCCGCTTAAATCACTCAGCCACATGCTTAAAGGTAAGCAAGGACGTTTCCGTCAAAACTTGCTTGGTAAGCGTGTTGACTTCTCAGGACGTTCCGTTATCGCCGTTGGTCCAACTCTTAAAATGTACCAATGTGGTGTGCCACGCGAAATGGCTATCGAGCTCTTCAAACCGTTTGTCATGCGCGAAATCGTTGCCCGTGATATTGCTGGTAACGTAAAAGCTGCAAAACGTTTGATTGAACGTGGGGATGATCGCATCTGGGATATTTTGGAAGAAGTGATCAAAGAACACCCAGTTCTTTTGAACCGCGCACCTACCCTTCACCGTTTGGGTATCCAGGCTTTTGAGCCAGTTCTGATCGACGGTAAAGCCCTTCGTTTGCACCCGCTTGTCTGTGAAGCCTACAACGCCGACTTTGACGGTGACCAGATGGCGATTCACGTTCCATTGTCAGAAGAAGCACAAGCAGAAGCACGTATCCTTATGCTTGCGGCAGAACACATCCTTAACCCTAAAGATGGTAAACCAGTCGTAACACCATCTCAGGATATGGTTTTGGGTAACTACTACTTGACCATGGAAGATGCTGGTCGTGAAGGTGAAGGCATGGTCTTCAAGGATGCGGATGAGGCTGTTATGGCTTACCGCAATGGCTATGTTCACTTGCATACTCGTGTTGGTATCGCAACAGATAGCCTTGATAAACCTTGGAAAGATAACCAAAAACACAAGGTCATGATGACAACTGTCGGAAAAATCTTGTTCAACGCGATTATGCCAGAAGGCCTTCCATACTTGCAAGAGCCAAATAATGCTAACTTGACAGAAGGAACTCCTGATAAATACTTCTTGGAACCAGGATCAGATATCAAGGCTGCTATTGCAGAATTGCCAATCAACCAACCATTCAAGAAGAAAAATCTTGGTAATATCATCGCTGAAATCTTCAAGCGTTTCCGTACAACTGAAACATCAGCCCTGCTTGACCGTTTGAAAGACTTGGGTTACTATCACTCAACACTTGCTGGTTTGACAGTGGGTATTGCCGATATCCCAGTCATCGACAACAAGGCAGAAATCATTGAAGAATCTCACGAACGTGTAGAACAAATCAAGAAACAATTCCGTCGTGGTATGATTACTGACGATGAGCGTTATGCAGCTGTTACAGATGAATGGCGTTCAGCTAAGGAAAAATTGGAAAAACGTCTGGTTGAAAAACAAGATCCGAAGAACCCAATCGTTATGATGATGGACTCTGGTGCCCGTGGTAACATTTCCAACTTCTCCCAGTTGGCCGGTATGCGTGGTCTGATGTCAGCTCCGAACGGACGTATCATGGAATTGCCTATCTTGTCTAACTTCCGTGAAGGTCTTTCTGTTTTGGAAATGTTCTTCTCAACTCACGGTGCCCGTAAGGGTATGACGGATACGGCCTTGAAGACAGCCGATTCAGGTTATCTGACTCGTCGTCTGGTTGACGTTGCCCAAGACGTTATTATCCGTGAAGACGACTGTGGAACAGACCGTGGCCTTGACATCCGTTCAATCACAGATGGCAAGGAAATGATTGAGCCACTTGAAGAGCGTTTGCAAGGTCGTTACACTAAGAAAACTGTTAAACATCCTGAAACGGGTGCCGTTATCATTGGTCCAAACCAATTGATTACGGAAGATATTGCCCGTGAAATTGTCAATGCAGGTGTTGAACAAGTAACCATCCGTAGCGTATTTACATGTAACACTCGTCACGGTGTCTGCCGTCATTGTTACGGTATCAACTTGGCAACAGGTGATGCGGTTGAAGTGGGTGAAGCAGTTGGTACGATTGCAGCTCAATCTATCGGTGAACCTGGTACACAGCTTACAATGCGTACCTTCCACACGGGTGGTGTAGCCTCAAACAGCGATATTACGCAGGGTCTTCCTCGTGTCCAAGAGATCTTTGAAGCCCGTAATCCGAAAGGGGAAGCGGTTATCACTGAGGTTAAAGGTGAAGTTATCGCTATTGAAGAAGATGCTTCTACTCGTACCAAGAAAGTCTTTGTTAAAGGTAAAACTGGCGAAGGCGAATATGTGGTTCCATTTACAGCCCGTATGAAGGTTGAAGTTGGTGACCAAGTTGCGCGTGGAGCAGCCCTTACCGAAGGTTCTATCCAACCAAAACGCTTGCTTGAAGTCCGTGATGTCTTGGCGGTTGAAACTTACCTTCTTTCTGAAGTTCAAAAAGTTTACCGTAGCCAGGGTGTAGAAATCGGCGACAAGCACATCGAGGTAATGGTTCGCCAAATGCTTCGTAAAGTTCGTGTCATGGATCCAGGAGATACAGATCTTCTCATGGGTACCCTCATGGATATTACCGACTTTACAGATGCCAATGCGGAAGTGGTTATTGCAGGTGGTATTCCGGCAACAGCTCGTCCAGTTCTTATGGGTATCACAAAAGCGTCCCTTGAAACCAACTCATTCTTGTCTGCCGCATCCTTCCAAGAAACAACTCGCGTTCTTACAGATGCAGCTATTCGTGGTAAACGTGACAACCTTCTCGGTCTTAAAGAGAACGTTATTATCGGTAAGATTATCCCAGCAGGTACAGGTATGGCCCGCTACCGTAATCTCGAACCACAAGCCATCAATGAAGTTGAAATCATTGAAGACACAGTAGCTGAAGAACTTGCAGCAGAAGCAGAGCTTGCTGCAGTAACTGAGTAATTAAGATGGCACATCTCTCTTTGAGGGATGTGCTTTTTGATATTCGGAAAGAAACATATATATGACTTGATAAGGAATTAACAAGCAGAATGTTTTCTTAAATCATACAATTTCGATATAATGTGTACGAAAAAGGAAGTAATATTATGTATCAAGTTATTAAAATGTATGGAGATTTTGAACCCTGGTGGTTCTTAGATGGTTGGGAAGAGGATGTTACCAGTAGGGCTGCTTTTGATCGCTATGAGGATGCACTGAATGCCTTTCAAAAAGAGTGGGTACGGCTATCAGAGGATTTTCCAATGAAGAAAAGTAAGAATGGAACGATGGTGGCTTTTTGGGATGAATCAGACCAGCATTGGTGTGAGGAGTGCGATGAATATTTGCAGCGGTATCATTCGCTGATGTTGGTAGAAGCGAGAGAAAATTTACCTGGGGGGTTTGCTACTAAACCGGTACAACAACCGCGAGTTCGCCCTTGCAAGCTAAGACAAGGAAAATGTGTCAATTATGATTCATAAAAGGATTGCCCTAGTGAGCAATCCTTTTTAGCTGAATCTGATAGAAAAGTCTTCGGTGTTAAGCTCTACCTGTCCACCGATTGTGATGGTGAAAAGAGGCTGGGTATGGGCAAAGTCCAAATCGTAGAGAACAGGAACTTTTTTGAGAATAGGGTGCTTGTCCAAAATCGCCAACAAAATCTCCTCGGTCATCTTGGTTTCTTTAGGAAAACGACCGAAGACAAGGGCTTGGGGATTTGGATAGGCTTGTAGAAGAGCTGTCAAATGACGAGCGATAATGAGATAATCGTCGTCTTTCGCCTCTTCTAAAAATAGAATATATTTGTCTGGTCTGGGTGCAAACTCTGTCCCAGTCAGTAGATTGAGGGTTGATATGTTTCCGCCGATGGCAATACCAGAGGCCTGGCCTGGATTGTAGACTTTCCACTCTGTTTGGTAAAAGGTGCGAGGGGCGTCTGGTAGGTACCAGGCATCGCTGGACCATTCTGGACTCGGGGTCAGTTCATAGGAATCTTGTGTCACAGCCTTGAGCCAGGCTTCTGTTTGATACTCTTGGGCTTGCACCATTTTGAAGCTTGAATAAGCTGGACCCATGTAGGTTTGCATGCCTGTCTTGGCGTAGATGGCATTGAGCAGGGCGGTCGTATCCGAATAACCACAGAAAATCTTCTGATTGCGGGCAATCAGGTCAAAATCCAGATAAGGCAGCAGTTCGTTGCAGTTGACACCGCCAATGGTTGTCAGAATGGCATCGACCGACTCATCCGCAAAGGCTATTTCCAAGTCCGCAACACGACTGGCAATCGGAGCCGAATCAAAAATATCGTTTTCAAAATAATGTTCTGAGAAAGTGAGTTTGAAGCCCAGAGCTTCTAGTTTTTCCTTGGCAGCAAGATTGGCTTCAAAACCGCCAATTCTTTCAATAGATGAAGAGGGACTGGGAGCGGTACAGAACTCGAAGACTTTAAAGAGTTCGTCTTACCGCCCCCGCACAGTTGATTAGGTTAGATTTGGAGTGTAAAACGAACAAATCTGCCAATCAACCACTGCGCTGAGATGTTGACTTAAACGTTAGTAGTGTGGGAAATTTGGCGATTTACCGTCGCCTTTTTTTAATTTTTTCATAGGAACCTCCAAGCTTTTTTATTATTTTAACAAAAAAGTATGGAAAATCAAGTTTCCTTACGAATTGATAGGATGAGGAGGTTGTATGATTCAAGAAAAAGCAAGAAAGATGATTGAAGAGGCGGTGGCAGATAGGGTCAGTGATATTTATCTGGTTCCTCGTGGTCAGGGCTATCAAGTCTATCATCGCATCATGGATGAACGGGAGTTTGTGCAAGACGTGGCTGAGGAAGAAGTAATAGCCATTATTAGCCATTTCAAGTTTTTAGCAGGTTTAAATGTTGGTGAAAAACGCCGTAGCCAGCAGGGGTCCTGTGACTATGATTATGGTAGCGGAGAGATTTCACTTCGCTTATCAACTGTCGGTGATTATCGTGGTAAGGAAAGTTTGGTTATCCGCCTGCTCTATGACAATGACAAGGAACTCAAGTTCTGGTTTGAGGCAGCTGAGCGACTTGCAGAAGAAATCAAGGGACGAGGGCTCTACCTTTTTTCGGGTCCAGTCGGCTCTGGTAAGACCACACTTATGTACCATCTTGCCAGGCTAAAATTCCCAGACAAGCAGATTTTGACCATCGAGGATCCTGTCGAAATCAAACAGGAGGACATGCTGCAACTCCAGCTCAATGAAGCCATCGGAGCCACCTACGACAATCTGATCAAACTGTCCCTCCGCCATCGACCAGACTTGCTCATCATTGGTGAGATTCGGGATGCGGAAACCGCTCGAGCAGTCATTCGAGCCAGCCTGACGGGAGCTACCGTTTTCTCAACAGTTCATGCAAGGTCTATTTCAGGTGTCTATGCCCGTATGTTAGAACTAGGTGTCAGCCCTGAGGAGTTAAACAATGCCCTTCAAGGGATTGCCTATCAACGTTTGATTGGGGGAGGAGGTGTAGTAGATTTTGCGAAGGAAAATTACCAAAATCATTCCGCAGACCAGTGGAATGCGCAAATTGATCGCCTTTTTGCAGCAGGACATATCAGTCTTCAGCAGGCAGAAACAGAAAAAATTACCCTTGGTTCGCCAGCGTAAGGTCATTGAGCTTTTCAATAATCTTTTTGCTAGTGGTTTTCATCTGGGGGAGATTGTTGATTTTCTCAAACGCAGTCAGCTTCTGGCAGATCCCTATACCCAGGTCTTGTCAGACGGGCTGTTAGCAGGAAAACCCTTTTCAAGTTTGCTGGCGGATTTGCGGTTTTCAGATGCGGTGGTCACACAGGTGGCTCTGGCAGAAGTTCATGGCAATACCAGCCTGAGTTTGAGCCATATCCAGTCCTATCTGGAAAATGTCAGCAAGGTTCGTAAAAAATTGATTGAAGTGGCGACCTATCCGATTATATTACTTGGTTTTCTGCTCTTGATTATGCTGGGCTTGAAAAACTATCTTCTGCCCCAGTTGGAGGAAGGCAATGCAGCGACCATGCTAATTAATCATCTGCCGACTATCTTTTTATCCTTCTGTGGACTTGGTTTGGTAGCGGTCTTAGCTGGTATGGCTTGGTTTCGCAAAACTAACAAAATCAAGGTCTTTTCCTGCTTAGCAGCTCTGCCATTTTTCGGAAAACTCATCCAAACCTATCTGACGGCCTATTACGCCAGGGAGTGGGGGAATTTGATTGGGCAAGGCTTGGACCTGCCGCAGATTGTAGGCTTGATGCAGGAGCAGCAATCGCAGCTCTTTCGAGAGATTGGACAGGACCTGGAGCAGTCGCTTTCCAATGGTCAGAGTTTTCACGAACACATTAAGACCTATGCCTTTTTTAAGCGGGAGCTGAGTTTGATTGTCGAGTATGGTCAGGTCAAGTCCAAGTTGGGTGGCGAGTTGACAGTCTATGCAGCCGAGTGCTGGGAGGATTTTTTCTCTCGGGTTAATAGAGCCATGCAGCTGATTCAACCGCTGGTCTTTCTCTTTGTGGCCTTAATGGTCGTGCTTATCTACGCAGCCATGTTGCTGCCGATTTATCAAAATATGGAGTTGTAAAATGAAAAAATTAATTGAAATGAAGGTAAAAGGGTTCACTCTGGTGGAAATGTTAGTCGTTTTGGGGATCATTAGCCTGCTCTTGCTCCTTTTTGTGCCAAATTTGAGCCAGCAGAAGGATGCTATTCAGAAGAAGGGGGATGCGGCAGTTGTCAAAGTAGTGGAAAGCCAGATGGAGCTCTATGAATTGGAATATGATAAGGAAGCAACGGTGGAGGACTTGCAAAAGGCTGGTTATATTACACCAAAACAAGCGGAGCAGTATGCTACGGCGAAAAAATAAGGCTTTTACCCTGTTTGAAAGCCTGCTAACCTTATTTGTCATCAGCTTTCTGGCAATCAGCCTGTCGGGAACGGTGCAAACGGCCTTTCAGTCTGTCCAGGAAGAGATTTTTCTCTGGGAATTTGAGGGCATCTATAAAGACAGTCAGAAACTGGCAGCTAGTTCCCACCAAACAGTGAGTCTAGCTATCGGTGGACAGGAGGTTACAAATGGTCATCAGGCTGTAGAGGTACCCAGAAATGTAGAAGTATTGGAAGGGAAGACCATCACATTTGAAGAAAATGGTGGAAATTCTTCTCTGGCCAAGATTCGTTTTCGGCTTAGTCGAAAGACAGTCACGTATCAATTATATATAGGGAGTGGTCGCTATAAGAAAACAGAAGAATAAGGCTTATATTTTGCTAGAAAGTCTGGTTGCCCTTGCGACCCTAGTGACTATTTGCAGCTTGATTTTGTCAGCGGTGGATGCAGGTCGTAGGCGACAGGCTTGGGAATTGGAACAACAGGAGGTTCTCAATCTAGCACAGATGGCTGTTCAGACCGAGCAAGATAACCTAGCCTTAAACGGTGTTACAGTTCAGGTTCAACGAACAGCAGATAAGATGATTGTTTTCCACGAGGGAAAGGAGGTTTTATCGGTTGTTAAAAAGTAAAATTCCTGCTTTTACTCTCTTGGAATGCTTGGTAGCCTTAGTCATTCTTTCAGGTAGTCTTCTGGTCTTTGAAGGCTTGTCAAAACTGCTGGTCCAAGAAGCGCATTATCAAGGTCAGACCGTTCAAAAGGAATGGTTGGTCTTCTCTAGTCAATTGCGGTCGGAGTGGGACCAGGCTGACTTGGTCAAGGTTGAAAATGGCAAGGTCTATGTTGATAAGGGAGGGCAGGCTTTGGCCTTTGGTAAGTCACGGTCGGATGATTTTCGGAAAACAAATGACAGGGGACAGGGCTACCAGCCCATGCTCTATCAGGTGGATAGCACAGCTATTTCCCAAGAAAACCAGCTGGTGCGCATCGACTTTAGCTTTAAAAACGGAGAGGAGCGGACCTTTATCTATGCTTTTAAAGAAAAAAGTTAAGGCGGGCATCCTGCTCTATGCCCTTTTGATGCTGGCGGTTTTTAGTCTTTTGCTTCAGTTTTATCTCCACCGCCAAGAGGCTGAGAGTCGCTTGGTACAGGTGGCAAGGCAAGAAACGACTGCTTATATCATGGCTCAGATGGTCTTGGACAAAGTCGAGCAGGACCTACAAGTAGAAAAAATAGTTGCGGGAGCGGCGGTGAATGAAAAGGAAGCAAATTTAACCACAGGTTCTAAGCAGAAGGAGGATGGAGGAAGGGTCTCCTTTCAAGAGGGACAGGCTCGTTATCAACTTAAAGGTGACCAACTATTGGTTGCAGTTGAGTTAACAAGTGATGGTCTGTATACCTATCAATTTCCTTTGGGGCTATCCTCAGAAGGAGGGTGAGTTGACTCGCTCTCCTTTTTGGTGCAAAGTCTGTGAATTTTTGATAAGATAAGAGTATGAATTTTGAAAAGATCGAACAGGCTTACGACCTGCTATTAGAAAACGTACAGACTATCCAAAACCAGCTAGGCACCAATATCTATGATGCCATGATTGAGCAAAATGCTGCTTACGTAGCTGGTCAGCATGAGACAGATCTTGTTGTCAATAATAACAAGACCTTGAAACAACTAGATTTAACCAAGGAAGAATGGCGTCGTGCCTTCCAATTCCTGCTCATCAAGGCCAATCAGACTGAACCCATGCAGTATAATCACCAGTTCACACCAGACTCTATCGGATTTATCCTATCTTTTCTAGTGGACCAATTAGTATCTGCTTCCAAGGTGACGGTTCTGGAAATTGGTTCGGGGACAGGCAATCTAGCTCAGACTATTCTCAACGCCAGCCAGAAAGAATTGGATTACTTGGGGATCGAAGTGGACGACCTCTTGATTGATTTGTCGGCAAGTATTGCGGATGTCATGCAGGCAGATATTTCTTTTGCTCAGGGAGATGCGGTACGTCCGCAGATTTTGAAGGAAAGTCAAGTAATTTTGGGAGATTTAGCTATCGGCTACTATCCAGATGACCAGATTGCCAGCCGTTATCAGGTTGCCAGCCCAAATGAACATACCTACGCCCATCATTTACTCATGGAACAGTCCCTCAAATATCTGGAAAAGGATGGATTCGCTATTCTCTTGGCTCCAAATGATTTGTTGACTAGTCCGCAAAGCGATTTACTGAAAGGCTGGTTACAAGAACAAGCCAATATCGTTGCCATGATTGCCCTGCCACCAAATCTCTTTGGGAAGGCTGCTATGGCCAAGTCTATTTTTGTCTTGCAAAAGAAAGCTGCAAGACCGTTGGCGCCGTTTGTTTATCCCTTACAAAGTCTTCAAGAACCAGAAGCTATTCAGAAGTTCATGCTCAATTTCAAAAATTGGAAGCAAGAGAATGCAATTTAAGTGAAAATCTGTTATACTAGTTAGGAAAACGCTTTAAAAGAGGTAAGATATGTCAAAAACAATTGCAATTAATGCAGGTAGTTCAAGTCTAAAATGGCAACTTTATCAAATGCCAGAAGAAACAGTACTAGCAGCGGGTATTATCGAGCGTATCGGCTTAAATGATTCTATTTCCACTGTTAAGTATGATGGAAAAAAAGAAAGTGAAGTATTAGATATTCCTAATCATACAGTTGCAGTTAAGATTCTTCTTGAAGATTTGCTCAAACACAATATTATTGCAACTTATGAAGAAATTACAGGTGTTGGACACCGTGTTGTTGCGGGTGGAGAATACTTCAAGGAGTCAGTGGTTATTGGTCAAAAAGAGATTGAGCAAATTGAAGAGTTGAGTGCCTTGGCGCCACTTCATAACCCAGCACACGTGGCGGCGATGCGTGCATTTGAAGAAGTATTGCCAGAAGTGTTGAATGTAGCTGTTTTTGACACTGCTTTCCATACAACGATGCCAAAACATGCATATCTCTATCCAATTCCACAAAAATATTATACAGACTATAAAGTTCGTAAGTATGGTGCTCATGGAACGAGCCACTACTATGTAGCGCATGAGGCTGCAAAAGTTTTGGGGCGTCCAATCGAAGAGTTAAAATTGATTACGGCACATATCGGAAATGGTGTATCCATCACTGCTAACTATCATGGTGAATCTGTGGATACTTCAATGGGCTTCACACCACTAGCTGGTCCAATGATGGGAACTCGTTCAGGGGATATTGATCCTGCTATCATTCCTTATTTGATTGCGAATGTTGAAGAATTGAAAGATGCTGCAGACGTTGTTAACATGTTGAATAAACAGTCAGGCTTGTTCGGTGTATCTGGCTTCTCAAGTGATATGCGTGATATTGAGGCAGGCATCCAAGCTCACGATCCAGATGCAGTGTTGGCCTACAATATTTTCATTGACCGTATTAAGAAATTTATCGGTCAATATCTTGCAGTTTTAAATGGGGCAGATGCTATTGTCTTCACGGCAGGTATGGGTGAAAATGCACCGCTTATGCGAAATGATGTCATTGCAGGTTTGTCTTGGTTTGGTATTGAGTTGGACCCAGCAAAAAATGTATTTGGCAACTATGGTGACATTTCAACGCCAGAATCAAAAGTTCGTGTCTTGGTTATTCCAACGGATGAAGAATTGGTTATTGCGCGTGAAGTTGAACGCTTGAAATAATAGAAGGAAATTGGCAGTAACCCTGCCAGTTTTTCTTATAGTCAGTAACTGTTAGGAGTAATAGATTTTGGCAATTGGTCAAACTGACCTTGGTATGATAAAATAGACTAGCAAAGAAATTTGCACAGAGTAGATGGTTTGCGTCAAGTGTATGTGGATGGGATGTTGCCACATAACGAAGCTGATCTTTGCTTGTATCTGATGTCTCCTAGAGTAGGAACATTGAGGTCTGGCTGAGAGTAGCGCGGTAAACCATTGCATCCGCTGTCGAATACACACGACAGCTCCATTTTTTTGAAAAAGGAGCATTTTTTATGGAAAAGAAGATTCCAAAACTAACGGTGCAGTTGTTGACTGCTATTGCGATGACCCTTGCCTTGGTTATGGTTGTGGAGAACTATTTCTCCATTCGGATTTCAGAAACCTTGCAGGTCCAGTTTACCTTTATTCCCAATACTATTTTGGGAGCTATTGCTGGTCCGGTTTGGGCGGCTGTCTTTGCGGCTATTTCAGACCCAGTCTTTGTCTTGTTTAGCGGGCAAACTGTTCTCTTCACTTGGATTTTGATTGAGGCGGTATCTGCTTTTATCTACGGCTGGTTCTTTTATCAGAAGCCGCTGAATATTAAAAACAAAGCTGATTGGCTCTATGTGGCTGGTGTAGTTGTCTTGATTCAGGTTGTGATTTCCTTTATCATGACACCGATTGCCCTCCATTTCCATTTTGGAACACCTTGGATTGCCTTGTATAGCAGTCGTTTGATTAAGGCTATTTTTGAAATTCCGTTACGCATTGTCGTGACCATGCTTGTCTTGCCAAGTTTACAAAAAATACCTGAATTGGCCAAGTTAATGGGCATTAAATAAAACAGTATCGAGCAACAGGTCATCCCCCTGTTGCTGCTTTTGTAGAGAGGGAATCATGAATTATCAAGAAACTCGTCAGTGGCTATCGAATCGCCCTGTATCAGATTTAGAAAATGGCGTTGCGCGTGTCAACTGGCTCTTGGAACGTTTGGACAATCCCCAGCTTCAAGTGCCGACTATTCACTTTGTTGGAACAAATGGCAAGGGGTCGACCTTGAATGCCTTACAGTCTATCTTACGGTCTTCGGATTACACAGTCGGCCGTTTTACCTCACCGTCTATCATTGATTTTCGAGAACAGATTGTCTTTGAGCAAGAGATGATTTCGGAGGAAGACTTTGCGAGGATTGTGACAGACTTGCAGCCCTTAATTGAGGACTTGGACCAGACGGCTGGTCTGGATGCCATCTCGGAATTTGAGATTGTAGTAGTGGCTATGTTTGTCTACTTTGCTCACTACCAGCGTCCCGACATTCTTTTGGTAGAGGCTGGCATGGGTGGTTTGCAGGATGCGACCAATGTCCTTAATCCTCTAGCGGTAGTTTGTCCTTCTATCGGCTTGGACCATCAGGCTTTTTTGGGAGAGACCCACGCTGCTATAGCCCGTCACAAGGTTGCTGTCTTGCGTGAGCGGGTTCCCCTCCTCTATGCGACCGATCAGCCAGAAGTGGAGACAGTATTTGAGGAGTACGCCCGTCAGCTTCAGAGTCCGACCTATGCGGTGGGGCGGGAGATTGTTTTGGAAAATAGCAGAGCAGGCTTTGCGGTTTCAAGTCCCTTCGGCCGAGTTGAGGATTTGAGGCTACAGATGCAGGGGCATCACCAAGAGGTCAACGCAGCCTTGGCAGTGACAACAGCTCAGCTTCTCAGCTCTGATTTTCCAAAGATTACCAATGAAACCATCAGCCAGGGCTTGTCCCAAGCCATCTGGCCGGGCCGCTTAGAATTGATACAACCAAGGCTCATGATTGACGGAGCCCACAATAATGAAAGCGTCGCAGTTCTGACCCAGCTCCTAGAGGAAAAATATGCGGACAGAGATATTGAAATCCTCTTTGCGGCCATCAATACCAAGCCTGTGGACCAGATGTTGTCCCAGCTTAGCCAATTTGGACCTGTTAGCGTGACAACTTTTGACGATTTCAGAGCGGTACAGTTAGAAGATTATCCGTCAGGCTATGAACGAGTTCAGACCTATCAGGAGTGGTTGGAGCAGGCGGACTTGGACAATCCCAAAAAACTGTACCTGATTACAGGTTCGCTTTATTTCATTACCCATGTGAGGAAGTACATTTTAGAAGAGCTTATATAGAAAAAGGCTTTGCCGGGCATTCTACCTAGCAAAGTCTTTTGTTTTAATAGTTTTTAATCAAATCAACCGTTGAGCGGTCTAGCTTTTTAACGATGGCTTGCAAGAAGGCTTGGGCCTCTAAGAAGTCATCCATGCTGTAGAGAGTTTGATGTGAATGGATGTAGCGAGCGCAGACACCGATTGTCGTTGATGGAACACCTTGATTTTTCAAGTGAGCTGCACCAGCATCTGTTCCACCTTTACCACAGTAGTATTGGAATTTGACACCTGCTTCTTCGGCAGTTGAGAGGAGGAAGTCTTTCATGTTTTTTAACATGATATGACCTGGGTCGTAGAAACGAAGTAGAGTTCCGTCACCGATTTTTCCTTGGTCGCCATAAATATCGCCTGCAGGCGAGCAATCAACAGCAAGGAAAATATCTGGATTGAACTTGGTTGTAGAAGCGTGAGCTCCACGTAGGCCAACCTCTTCTTGCACATTTGCCCCAGCAATCAACTGATTTGGTAAGGTTTGACCCGATAGGCTTTCTAGCAATTCCGTCACCATAAGGACACCGAAGCGGTTGTCCCAAGCCTTAGAAATAACATTTTTTCCGTTGGCTGTTAGAATGGTTTCGTTTTTGGGAACCAGGACATCCCCCGGACGAACGCCGAACGCCCAAGCTTCGTCATAATTGGCGAAACCAGCATCGAAAATAATATCAGCGATGGCAGGCATGCCAGGAGCGTTAGCCCCACGAGAAAGATGGGGAGGCACTGAACCTGAAATGGCAGGAATGGTCCGACCGTCCTGTAGTTGAAGCGTGAAGGCTTGACTGGATACAACTAGCGGATTCCAGCCTCCCAGCTCGACAACACGGAAAGTACCGTCTGGCTTGATTTGGCTAATCATAAAGCCGACTTCATCCATATGTGCAGCTACTAAGATGCGAGGAGCATTTTCAACAGCTGTATCTCTGATACCGAAAATTCCACCTAGTCCATCTGTTTCGATGCGGTCTACATGTGGTGTGATTTTCTGGCGGATGTGGTTGCGAACCTGTCCTTCAAATCCCGGTAAGCTTTGCAATTCTGTAACTTCTTTAATTTTTTCAAAAAGAGTCATACTTCTTCCTCCATGACATGATTACTACTATTTTATCACGAAGAGCTAGACTTGTCTTGAAAATATGGGAAAATAAACAATAAACAGATGATGAAATCATGCTTTCTGAAAACTGAATCGTTTTCATATGTTTGTGGAGAGTTTGTCTCAGCTGTCACAAGTTCAATGGCATTTTTGGGAAAATTCCGAGGAAATATGATAAAATAGTCAACATGAAAAAGAAAAAGACAGCCTTGCTAGCAGGCTTATTGGGGGCAGGTGTGCTCACCGCTAGTGCTCAATTTTACCGTAAAATCCAAGAAGACCGTAAAAAAGCACAGGCCTTGCAGGAGGTGCGTGACTTTTTCGCTAATGTAGGAGAAATTGCCACGGTCTACGTAGATGAAACAGCCTCAACGCAAGACTCTCTCGTTGGAGGAGTTGTGATGGAGGCAGGACAGGTATTTCTATTTGAAAATGCCCAAGGTTCTATTCAATACAGGGAGGAAGAAAGATGATTTTTCCAACAAATCTTGAAGAAGTAGCTGCCTTGATTGAAGATGGCAAGCCAACTGTTTTTCTATTTGTGACGACTTGGTGTGGAGATTGCCACTATATTAAACCGCATTTGCCAGCTATCGAAGAGGCTTTTCCAGATTTCCGTTTTGTGCAACTAGATCGAGATGACTTTATGTCTTTGGCGCAGGAATGGGCTATTTTAGGCATTCCAAGTCTGGTTGTTTTGGAAAATGGTAAGGAAATCGGTCGTTTTGTCGATAAGAATCGCAAGACCAAGGAAGAAATCATGAACTTCTTATCTGGCTTGGGTAGATAAATCAGCAGAGAAGCTCTGCTATTCCCAAAAGAAAGGAAAGAACATGAAGAAATCACTAGGAAAAATCCTTCTAGCACCTGTGGTGCTGGGATTGAGTTTGAGTCTTGCTCCTTTGGTGCAGGCTGAGATTCAAACAGATGTTATCAATGAAAAATGGGGCAAGCCAACACTGGTCTATGGTGGCGGTTTGTCAGATGCGCAGGCGACAGAGGTTAACAATCTATTTGGTATTTCGGATGTTAATAATGTCAGTCGTCAGGTAGTTGTCGGCACGGATATGGACCAATATTTAGGTACATCTGGAGCGGACACAGCCTCCCTCTATTCATCTGTCTTGGTGCAAAAGCAGGATGCTGGAAAAGGGGTTGTGGTGGATATTAAGACGCCACAGAATATCACCTTGATTACCGAAACGCAGTATGCCAATGCGGCTATTACAGCTGGTGCGTCGGATGACTTGATTGATGTAGCTTCTCCGATTCAGGTAACGGGGGAGTCTGCTTTGACAGGTGTTTACAAGGCTCTCGCGGCCAATGGTGAAACAGTTGATACAGCCCGAACCGAAGTAGCTCAACAAGAGCTAGAGACAGTCAATGAAGTAGCGACGGCTCATACAGGTGACTCCAATTTTGATAGTTCGGCTTTGGATAAGGCGGTAGCGGAAATCAAGACTGCTCTTGCCGACTACAAACAGTCCAACGGTCAGGTAGCTTCCGAGTCAGACATCAATACTATTATTAACGATGTCTTGGCCAATAACGGTTTGGAAAATGTCATCACAGCAGATGAGGTTTCAAAATTGGTTACCTTTGCCAAAGCTTATCAGGAAACCTCTGCTATTGATTCGGCTGAGGTTGCTGCCCAGCTCAACCAGTTTAAGCAACAAGCGGAGCAACAAATTTCAGAAGCCTATAAGAATCTACAAGATTCAGGGATTTTAGAAAAAATCGGTGCCTTCTTTGAAAATCTTTGGAAAGGCTTGACCGGTCTATTTGCATAAAGGAGAAATGAAAAAGAAATGATTTTTACATATAATAAGGAACACGTTGGCGATGTTCTGATGGTGATTGTGGCTGAGGACAAGGGGCAGGCTGTCCAGTTTGAACGTAAGGGTCAAGTGGCGCGTGTTTTCCTAGAAGAAACAGGAAAAACAGTGGCTTGGAATATTTTTGAAGCATCAAGTTTGGTTGAGATTGCTGGAAATGGTCAGGTTTTCCTGACAGACGAACAAGTTGCGACCTTGAATGCAGCATTAGCAAAAGAAGGCTTTACTGAAAGCTTGGTTAACGACAATGCTCCAAAGTTCGTAGTCGGTCAGATTGCGGAATTGGTTCCTCATCCAGACAGCGATCACCTCAATATCTGTCAGGTCAATGTCGGTGACAAAACAGTGCAAATCGTAGCTGGTGCCCCAAATGCTGCCCAAGGTTTGAAAACCATTGTAGCTCTTCCGGGGGCAATGATGCCGAGCGGTAGCCTGATTTTCCCAGGGAAGTTGCGTGGTGAAGATAGCTTTGGTATGATGTGCAGTCCGCGTGAATTGGCTCTGCCAAACGCACCACAAGTCCGTGGTATTATCGAATTGGACGACTCCGCAGTGGTCGGAGAAGCCTTTGATCCAGTAAAACACTGGAAGGGATAGAAAAAAGAATTGGTCAGATGGCCAATTCTTTTATGCTGTTTCAATTTTTCCTTCAATAGTCTGTCGGAGTTCCTCTGTCAAAACCTGATGTGAATTGAGTTGGAAGTAGAGACTAGACAGGAAATGTTGGAGATTGAGCCACCGGAAGTAGTCCAGAGGTTCTTGGTTGGGAAAGTCTAGCTTGTTAATCCATTCTGCCAGCTCCTGGCTTGACACTTTTTCATTCAGCAGGAGGTAGACAGGGATTTGTGCCAGACGGATTTCTTCACCAGCGGAGAAAACTTGCTTTTGTTTCTTTAGACAAGTGACAATAGCCTGCCAGACTTCTGCGGTTTTATCATTGGGAAATTGCTCATGACAGCTTGCAGCCAGAAGAAAATCTGCTCCGTGGGCAGCGGTATGGATCCAGCCGAGTTTTTCATCGTAGCCAGACCAGTCATCTTCAATCGTCAAATAATCCAAGGCCTGTTGGAAAAGCAGTTCGCGGTCGTCAGTGCTTAAAAATGCAGAGTACTCAGAATCTTGGTCATTGTCAACAGACAGCAGAAGACAGTAAAGCAAGCAAGTAAAACTTCGTTTTAGTGTGGAGCTTTCTAGGGAAAGGGGATTGGTTTCTTGAGAGAATTGCAGTAGCGACTGTGCTTGTTCTCTTGTAATCAAACTATTTAGAAAGATGTGGCAAAAACTAGCATAAACTAATTCATCGCGTATAGTAGGGTCTGGGTGGCCGATGTTTTCCAGCAACCAAGCCAGTTCATCATCGGTATATGGTTTAGAGGTTTGCAATTTTTCTATTAATTCTTTCATGATTTTCTTTCTTTTTATGAACTTTCTACGAATAGATAAGTAGGAGGATGTAATATGTATAATAAAACAATTTTAATCGGTCGCTTGACGGCCCAACCTGAACTCACTCAAACCCCTAATGGCAAAAATCTGACCCGTGTAACCGTCGCAGTCAATCGACGATTTAAGACAGAAAATGGTGAACGTGAGGCAGATTTTCTCAATGTTATTTTCTGGGGAAAACTGGCGGAAACACTTGTTTCCTATGGTAGCAAGGGCAGTCTGATTTCTATTGACGGTGAATTGCGGACCCGTAAATACGAAAAAGACGGCAGCAATCACTATGTGACAGAGATTCTAGGCCAATCTTTCCAATTACTAGAAAGCCGCGCCCAACGTGCCATACGTGAAAACAATACTGGCGATGACCTAGCTGATTTGGTCTTGGAAGAGGAAGAATTGCCGTTTTAATATCCGTCCCAAGACCGATGGAGAATGTTGAAAAGTAGGTTATACTATAGTCAATCCTAAATATTTTTCATATCTCCTTAAAAACGCTGACGAAAGTTGGCGTTTTTTGCTGATCATTTTCTATATTTCCACCATTCTATCAGCATGATAATTAGAGAAAGTAGGATAACTCCGTAGAAGAAAAAGATGATGTAGTGAGGGTGGCTAAAGAAAAATATCCAGACTAGCCAGAGTAAATAGGTGACGGGGCAAAAAGTCCAGTCTCACTTCTCAGAGTTCGTGTCAACATCTCAGCACAGTGGTTGATTGGGTTTAACAGTCCAGTGGACTGTTAAAGGTTGGAGATAAGATTTGCGAAGCAAATCTCAGCAATTCGTGTTTCGTACTCCAAATCTGACCTAATCAACTGTGCGGGGGGGGGAGACGAACTCTTTTTGACCAGTCGAGTTCTTTCCCATTCCCCCAAAAGCCTAATTTACGTTTTAAAAACCATTCTGCAAAACTTTCGTAGGCTGAAAATCAGCTTTCAAGGTAATCTGTTTTTAAATCTCTAAAAAATTTCATGAATACCCCCTAACTTTTTAAAAATAGTATAGCATAGTTTACCAATAATGAATAGGTAAATCCTGTCTCATACTTAAGAAGGATTTTCACGAAAAAGGAATAGAATTTTCTTGACTATTTTTGACCAAGTGATACAATAGGAAATGTGAATTAGCACTCATACATATAGAGTGCTAAAAATACCAGGAGGTGGTAGAATGTTAAAACCATTGGGCGATCGTATCGTCGTAAAAATTGAAGAAAAAGAACAAACTGTTGGTGGCTTTGTTCTAGCTGGAGCAAGTCAAGAAAAGACCAAGGAAGCAACTGTCCTAGCGATCGGACAAGGGATTCGTACCTTGAATGGTGACTTGGTTGCCCCAGCGGTGGCAGTTGGAGATACTGTTTTGATTGATGCTCACGCAGGATTGGAAGTTAAAGACGGAGACCAAACCGTTCACATCATCCGTGAAGCAGACATTTTGGCAATTGTAGAATAAAGAGGTAGGAAAATGGCAAAAGAAATTAAATTTGCAGCAGATGCACGTGAAAGTATGGTCCGTGGTGTCGATATTTTGGCTGACACCGTCAAAGTAACCTTGGGCCCTAAAGGTCGCAATGTTGTCTTGGAAAAAGCATACGGTTCACCACTCATTACAAACGACGGTGTGACCATTGCTAAAGAAATCGAGTTGGAAGACCATTTTGAAAATATGGGTGCTAAATTGGTATCCGAAGTGGCTTCAAAAACCAATGACATTGCTGGTGACGGTACAACAACTGCCACTGTTTTGACACAAGCGATTGTTCGCGAAGGCTTGAAAAACGTAACTGCAGGTGCCAACCCAATCGGTATCCGTCGTGGGATTGAAGCAGCAGTTGCAACAGCGGTTGAAGCCTTGAAAGCACAAGCGAGCCCTGTATCAAATAAAGCTGAAATTGCTCAAGTCGCAGCGGTATCTTCCCGTTCTGAAAAAGTTGGTGAGTACATTTCAGAAGCTATGGAGCGCGTGGGAACAGACGGCGTTATCACCATTGAAGAATCTCGTGGTATGGAAACAGAATTGGATGTGGTTGAAGGTATGCAATTCGACCGCGGTTATCTGTCACAATACATGGTAACAGATAATGAAAAGATGGTGGCTGAGCTTGAAAATCCATTCATCTTGATTACCGATAAGAAAATTTCTCATATCCAGGATATTTTGCCACTTTTGGAAAGCATTCTCCAAACCAATCGTCCATTGTTGATTATTGCTGACGATGTGGATGGCGAAGCTCTTCCTACCCTTGTTCTCAACAAGATTCGTGGTACATTCAACGTTGTTGCTGTTAAGGCGCCAGGATTTGGTGACCGTCGTAAAGCTATGTTGGAAGACATCGCGATTTTGACTGGCGGTACAGTGATTACAGAAGACCTTGGTTTGGACTTGAAAGATGCGACCATTGAAGCACTTGGTCAGGCTGCCAAAGTTGTGGTTGACAAAGATGGTACAACCATTGTTGAAGGTGCTGGAAATCCAGAAGCCATTGCCAACCGTGTCGCTGTTATCAAGTCACAAATTGAGGGAACAACTTCAGAATTTGACCGTGAAAAATTGCAAGAGCGTTTGGCCAAATTGTCAGGCGGTGTTGCAGTTATCAAAGTCGGTGCCGCTACTGAGACTGAGCTGAAAGAAATGAAACTCCGTATCGAAGATGCCCTCAACGCAACACGTGCCGCAGTTGAAGAAGGAATTGTTGCAGGTGGTGGTACAGCCCTTGTCAATGTTATCGATAGCGTAGCGAAATTGGAGTTGAGAGGCGACGATGAAACAGGACGCAATATTGTCCTTCGTGCCTTGGAAGAACCAGTTCGTCAGATTGCCTATAACGCAGGTTATGAGGGTTCAGTTATCATTGATAAACTGAAGAATTCAGAACTTGGCACAGGTTTTAATGCTGCGACAGGCGAATGGGTCAACATGATGGATGCAGGTATCATTGACCCTGTTAAAGTAACACGTTCAGCTCTTCAAAATGCGGCTTCCGTAGCCAGCTTGATTTTGACAACTGAAGCAGTCGTTGCCAACAAACCAGAACCAGCCGCTCCAGCTATGCCACAAGGTATGGATGGAATGGGTATGGGCTACTAAGAAATAGCAAAATGACACAGCTGATTGGCTGTGTTTTTTTCTTGAAAATTTCAAACATATCTATTTGACAATGGGTTTGGGATGTGGTACTATATTAGACGGTACTTTTTACTTTTGGTCTCTCAAGAGTGTACAGGGACGTGCTGACAAATGTTGCAAAAGTACACACAGATAGGGGTTGTCACCAATGCCCTATCACCAAAAATAAAAAATATATACAGGAGAATGTAGATGCCTACAATTAACCAGTTGGTACGTAAACCACGTAAGTCTAAAGTAGAAAAATCTAAATCACCAGCTTTGAACGTTGGTTACAACAGCCGTAAAAAAGTTCAAACAAATGTTTCATCACCACAAAAACGCGGTGTTGCAACTCGTGTCGGAACAATGACACCTAAAAAACCTAACTCAGCCCTTCGTAAATTTGCTCGTGTACGTTTGAGCAACCTTATCGAGGTTACTGCTTACATCCCAGGTATCGGTCACAACTTGCAAGAGCACAGCGTTGTTCTTCTTCGTGGTGGACGTGTAAAAGACCTTCCAGGGGTACGTTACCATATCGTTCGTGGTGCACTTGATACTGCAGGTGTTAACGATCGTAAGCAAGGCCGTTCTAAATACGGTACTAAACGTCCAAAAGGCTAAGAAAGGGGAAATATAAATGAGTCGTAAAAATCAAGCGCCTAAGCGCGAAGTATTGCCAGATCCATTGTATAACTCAAAATTGGTAACTCGTTTGATTAACCGTGTTATGTTGGACGGTAAACGTGGTACTGCTGCATCAATCGTTTACGGTGCTTTTGATCAAATCAAAGAAGCAACTGGTAACGATGCACTTGAAGTATTTGAAACAGCAATGGAAAACATCATGCCTGTACTTGAAGTACGTGCACGTCGTGTCGGTGGTTCTAACTACCAAGTCCCAGTTGAAGTTCGTCCAGAGCGTCGTACAACACTTGGTCTTCGTTGGTTGGTAACAATCGCTCGTAACCGTGGTGAGCACACTATGATTGATCGCCTTGCGAAAGAAATCATGGATGCAGCAAACAACACAGGTGCAGCTGTTAAGAAACGTGAAGATACTCACAAAATGGCAGAAGCAAACCGCGCATTCGCACACTTCCGCTGGTAATATAGGATATTTTAGCGTTAAGCAAATGCTAGCCAAAATAGGAAAAGCGACGAAGAAACTTCAGTTTCTAGGAGATTTTATCTTTTTGGCAGACATTTGTAGCTAAAATTCAACTAAGAATAAGATACGAGGACGTATAAAACGCATAGCAAAAATAGGAAATGCGACGAAGAGTCTGTGGACTCTAGGAGGATTTATCTTTTTTGCCAAGCGTTTAGTCCTAGTTCAGTTTCTAAATTGGATATATGGAAGTTAACTGAACTCAATTAGATGAAGGAACTTCGTTCAACCATCAAAAATCGGATTGAGGCTTGCCTCAGCCACTTCACACCATTAGTAAGAACTTAAGCGGGTGGGATTTGCCCACTCGCTTTTCTTAAAATATGGTATAATCAGAATAGAAAACTAAAAATATAGGAGAACAAACCTCATGGCACGCGAATTTTCATTAGAAAAAACTCGTAATATCGGTATCATGGCGCACGTTGACGCGGGTAAAACAACGACAACTGAGCGTATTCTTTACTACACTGGTAAAATCCACAAAATCGGTGAAACTCACGAAGGTGCATCACAAATGGACTGGATGGAGCAAGAGCAAGAGCGTGGTATCACAATCACATCTGCTGCAACAACAGCTCAATGGAACAACCACCGTGTAAACATCATCGACACACCAGGACACGTGGACTTCACAATCGAAGTACAACGTTCACTTCGCGTTCTTGATGGTGCGGTAACCGTTCTTGACTCACAATCAGGTGTTGAGCCACAAACTGAAACAGTATGGCGTCAAGCAACTGAATACGGTGTTCCACGTATCGTATTCGCTAACAAAATGGATAAAATCGGTGCTGACTTCCTTTACTCAGTAAGCACACTTCACGAGCGTCTTCAAGCAAATGCTCATCCAATCCAATTGCCAATCGGTTCTGAAGATGAGTTCCGTGGTATCATCGACTTGATCAAGATGAAAGCTGAAATCTATACTAACGACCTTGGTACAGATATTCTTGAAGAAGATATTCCAGCTGAATACCTTGAGCAAGCTGAAGAATACCGTGAAAAATTGGTTGAAGCAGTTGCTGAAACTGATGAAGAATTGATGATGAAATACCTTGAAGGTGAAGAAATCACAAACGAAGAATTGAAAGCTGCTATCCGTAAAGCAACTATCAACGTTGAATTCTTCCCAGTATTGTGTGGTTCAGCCTTCAAAAACAAAGGTGTTCAGTTGATGCTTGATGCGGTTATCGACTACCTTCCAAGCCCACTTGACATCCCTGCTATTAAAGGTGTGAACCCAGATACAGATGCTGAAGAAGAGCGTCATGCATCAGATGAAGAGCCATTTGCAGCTCTTGCCTTCAAGATCATGACTGACCCATTCGTAGGTCGTTTGACATTCTTCCGTGTATATTCAGGTGTCCTTAACAGCGGTTCATACGTATTGAACACTTCTAAAGGTAAACGTGAGCGTATCGGACGTATCCTTCAAATGCACGCAAACAGCCGTCAAGAAATTGAAACTGTTTATGCAGGTGACATCGCCGCTGCGGTTGGTTTGAAAGATACTACAACTGGTGACTCGTTGACAGATGAAAAAGCAAAAATCATCCTTGAGTCAATCCACGTTCCAGAACCAGTTATCCAATTGATGGTTGAGCCTAAGTCTAAAGCTGACCAAGACAAGATGGGTATTGCCCTTTCTAAATTGGCTGAAGAAGATCCAACATTCCGCGTTGAAACAAACGTTGAAACTGGTGAAACAGTTATCTCTGGTATGGGTGAGTTGCACTTGGATGTCCTTGTTGACCGTATGCGTCGTGAATTCAAGGTTGAAGCAAACGTAGGTGCTCCTCAAGTATCATACCGTGAAACATTCCGCGCTTCTACACAAGCTCGTGGTTTCTTCAAACGCCAGTCTGGTGGTAAAGGTCAATTCGGTGACGTTTGGATCGAATTCACACCAAACGAAGAAGGTAAAGGTTTCGAGTTCGAGAATGCTATCGTCGGTGGTGTGGTTCCACGTGAATTCATTCCAGCGGTTGAAAAAGGTCTCGTAGAATCTATGGCTAACGGTGTTCTTGCTGGTTACCCAATCGTTGACGTTAAAGCTAAGCTTTACGATGGTTCATACCACGATGTCGATTCATCTGAAACAGCCTTCAAAGTGGCAGCATCTCTTGCCCTTAAAGAAGCAGCGAAATCAGCTCAACCAACTATCCTTGAGCCAATGATGCTTGTAACAATCACTGCACCTGAAGATAACCTAGGTGACGTTATGGGTCACGTTACTGCACGTCGCGGTCGCGTTGATGGTATGGAAGCTCGTGGTAACACACAAATCGTTCGTGCTTATGTGCCACTTGCTGAAATGTTCGGTTACGCAACTGTTCTTCGTTCAGCAACACAAGGTCGCGGTACTTTCATGATGGTATTTGACCATTACGAAGATGTACCAAAATCTGTACAAGATGAAATCATTAAGAAAAACGGTGGCAATGCATAATTGCCTATCTACACCTACCTTCGGGTAGGTGTTTTTTGGTACGACGGATATGTCACACATCTGAGCGTGATACTCATACTCTTCGGAAATCAAAATTATCCGTTGTCAACTTGCCTTGATGAACTCCAGTTCTATCTTCGGCTTCGTTTCCTAGGCTACTTTTGATTTTTATTGAGTATCAGTAGTTTATCTTTGATTACTTCGACGAGCGATGAAACTTCGTTTCCCTATTTTCAACTTCGAACACTTCACTGGAGTATTTGAACTCGCTTTGCCGTACTTTACAGAGGTGATTCGCGAGGCAAGTCTTATTTCTAACTTAGAACAGCCTAAAGGCTGTTCTAGCAACCTGCAGCTATTGAGGCGAACTTGCTTCGCCCTATCTCTAGCCTTCAAAGGTTCCCTGAACCTTTGAAGTGAGTGCTAAAAACAAACTAAACGACTAAAAAATAGGTATCCGTCAGATCCTTTTTGGAAATATACAATGAGAAAGCTACAATTTATAAAAAAATACCCTAATTTAGGTGTGGATGGCTAACAAAAGATCAGGGTTTGCTATTTTGGGATTTCATTGGGTATAAGATTCCTGTTGCCGATGAACTCAACAGTGACTTCTAGGTCTGGCTACTGTGAAATAAACGGATTAAAACGGTCTGTGAATAGATTGTTTTAGCTTAATAACTTGAAATTAGGAATTGTTGCTGAACTCTTTTGACCGTTCGAGTTCTTGCCTACTCTCACTCAATTTGCTAAAATAAATGTTTTAAATTATTTAGAATTACTTTGTTTGGGAATGGTTACAAAAAATAAGAGAATTAATAGATAGGCTACAGAAGAAAAGCAGATATAAATGTTAGAATCCTTATAAGGTAGATCGATGAAAGAGTAGTTTAGGACCGCTAATTACTAAAGGAGGATGCTTGTATGGTGATGAAATAGTGGTACTAAGCACATTAACAATAAAAAGAAAGGACAGAAACCATGAGAAAAAAATTAAAATTTTCATTAGTAGCAGTCGCCTGTGCGACATTTTTGACAGCCTGTGGCACAAGTAATTCCTCGGCTCCCAAAGCAGGTGAAGCAACACCACAGACGGATTTTCATTCTTATATCAATGCGCAATGGTTGAAAGATACAAAATTAGGTGCCGGTGAGTCGCAAATAGATAATCTGAGTCAACTCTCTGAGAAAACGCAAGAAGCAATCCAGGAGATGATTGACCAGCTGGATATGGACTATTCCAAGCTGCAAGCTGGTAGTGATGAGAAAAAACTTATTGATTTTTACCGATTGGCAGCCGATTTTGATACTCGCAACAAATTGGGGTTAGAGCCTATCAAGCCTTATTTAGAGGAGATTAAAAAAGCCTCTACCATGGAAGAACTCAACAAGATTCTGGTAGCCCTATACGGCAAAAACATCCGCAATTTGCTTCATATAAACGTTACTCAAGATATAAAAGACAGTAACAAAAACACCATCTACGTTGACCCTCACAAGTTAAGTTTTCCAAAAGAAAATTATGATGGCACAGATGAATTTTCACTGAAAAACCAAAAAGCCTTTAAAGCCTATCTGCAGGAAGTGTTTAGCTTGGCAGGAGAATCCTCAAAAGAAGCCTCTTCTAAGGCAGACCTCCTCTTTAATTTGGAAAAAGAGATGGCTGCAGTGCAACGGCCAAAAGAAGAAGCCAATAACTTTGAAGCCATGTATAACGAGAAGACTTGGGATGAGGTCAAAGCACTGGTTCCCAACCTACCGATTGCTGAGTTGGTTTCTGAGTTAGGACTTCAGAATGCTCCAACGACAGTCGTATCAGAACCAGATGCTCTAAAAAAATTAAATGAACTCTATCAAGAAAAGAATTTAGACGCTCTTAAAGCCCTGCTCCAATATCGTGTGATTGCCCATTACAATGATTATCTGTCAAGCAATTTAATCGAGGCAAAAGCGAAATACGACGGCGTAGCAACTGGTGCGGTAGATACTCCGAGTCAGGAAGAAGTTGCTCAAGCGGCCATTGATGCAAATTTCTCCGATATGATTGGCAAAGTTTACGTTAAACACCATTTTTCAGAAGAATCCAAGGCTAATATCCTATCTATGGTTCAAGAGATTAAAGCGACTTATGCAGAGCGAATCAAAGCAGTGCAGTGGATGTCTGAAGAAACCAAGATGCGGGCCTTGAAAAAACTAGATACATTGGTTGTTAAAATCGGCTATCCAGACCAGTGGAAGGATTACTCACAACTTGCTATCCAATCCAAAGAAGAAGGAGGAAGTCTTCTTTCTAACTTCGATATGGTAAAAACACTTGAATTGCGTGAAGAGATGGGGCAATTTGGCAAGCCTTTTGATAAGTCGCAGTTCGGCATGCCTTCTCACACGGTGAATGCCTATTACAGCCCAACTAACAACGAAATTGTCTTTCCAGCGGGGATTTTACAGGCTCCTCTCTACGATCCAAAAGCTAGTCCCGAAGAAAATCTGGGTGGAATCGGGGCTGTTATCGGTCATGAAATTTCCCATGCCTTTGATAAGGCTGGTTCTCAATTTGATGAAAAAGGGAACCTTGTCAACTGGTGGAAACCAGAAGACCTTGAAAAATTTAATAAAAAGGTTCAACAGGCAGCAGATATCTACTCTAAATTGGAAGTGGCTCCGGGCTACTATGTCAATGGCGAAATTTCAACCGGTGAAATCATGGCGGATCTCGGTGGTTTAACGGTTGCCATTGATATTGCTCAGAAAAAAGGCTACAATACGAAGAAAGTCTTCGAGTCTTATGGTAAAGCATGGCGTGAAGTCACCACCAAAGAATTTGCTATTGCCAGCATCAGCGACGAACATCCACCAGCTAAATATCGGGTTAACAACATTGTCAACCAGATTGATCAATTCTATACAGACTTCAATGTCAAAGAAGGGGATCCAATGTATGTGAAACCAGAAGACCGCTTACGGGTGTGGTAAAAGATTATAGAGGTGTCTGCGGTCCAAAATGGGCGGTAGACACTTTTTTAGGTAAAAAATAGAAGTAGTAGTAAACCAAGAATCGTTAAAAAATGTGTCGAGGTATGGCAATGCTATTAAGTTAAGTATTTAACCAGTCATAACCACCCGAGAGAACGCATGGCTATGATTTTTAGCTTTTATTTTTTGGCCTTCTATTTTTTACATAAGATGAACCGGTAAGCAGTTGCAATTTTCGGTAAATAGTTATATAATAAAAACGTTGAAAAGATGCTTGTAGGCTTACAAGTTAATATTTTCACAAAAGGATTAAAAGGCTTGCCTTTTAAAATAAAGAACTCGATTTTCATAAGGAGGAAATCATTCATGGTAGTTAAAGTTGGTATTAACGGTTTCGGACGTATCGGTCGTCTTGCTTTCCGTCGTATCCAAAACGTAGAAGGTGTTGAAGTTACTCGTATCAACGACCTTACAGATCCAGTAATGCTTGCACACTTGTTGAAATATGACACAACTCAAGGTCGTTTCGACGGTACTGTTGAAGTTAAAGACGGTGGTTTCGAAGTTAACGGTAAATTCGTTAAAGTTTCTGCTGAGCGTGAGCCAGGAAACATCGACTGGGCTACTGATGGCGTAGATATCGTTTTGGAAGCTACAGGTTTCTTTGCTTCTAAAGAAAAAGCTGAGCAACACATCCACGCTAACGGTGCTAAAAAAGTTGTTATCACTGCTCCTGGTGGTAACGATGTTAAGACTGTTGTTTTCAACACTAACCACGACATCCTTGATGGTACTGAAACAGTTATCTCAGGTGCTTCATGTACTACAAACTGTTTGGCACCAATGGCTAAAGCTCTTCACGATGCATTTGGCGTTCAAAAAGGTTTGATGACTACAATCCACGGTTACACTGGTGACCAAATGGTTCTTGACGGACCACACCGTGGTGGTGACCTTCGTCGTGCACGTGCTGCTGCTGCAAACATCGTTCCTAACTCAACTGGTGCTGCTAAAGCTATCGGCTTGGTAATCCCAGAATTGAACGGTAAACTTGACGGTGCTGCACAACGTGTTCCAGTTCCAACAGGTTCTGTAACTGAATTGGTTGCAACTCTTGACAAGAAAGTAACTGCTGAAGAAGTAAACGCTGCTATGAAAGCTGCTGCTACTGAATCATTTGGTTACACTGAAGACCAACTCGTATCTTCAGATATCGTAGGTATCTCATTTGGTTCATTGTTTGATGCAACTCAAACTAAAGTTATCGAAGTTGATGGCGAGCAATTGGTTAAAGTTGTTTCATGGTACGACAACGAAATGTCTTACACTGCACAACTTGTTCGTACTCTTGAGTACTTCGCAAAAATCGCTAAATAATCCTTAGTGAAAATCGAAGAGGCTTCGGCCTCTTTTTTGTTTTGATTGCTGAAATATAGCTGTTTCCTTATGCTAAGAAGCAAGGGTGGTATAAGTAGTTGTTTCTGATTTGGCAACTTTAGAATTTGAAAAATCTGATTACGAGGTGATAGTTTTAGATTTCCTAACATTTGTGAAAAAAATATCTTTATGCAAGAAAAAATACAGAAAATATGATACAATGGTAAAGTAAATATAATTTAAGGAGTTCTTATCTAATGGCAAAATTGACTGTTAAAGATGTAGAATTGAAAGGCAAAAAAGTTCTTGTTCGTGTGGACTTCAACGTGCCTTTGAAAGATGGCGTTATCACTAACGATAACCGTATTACAGCAGCTCTTCCAACTATCAAGTATATTCTTGAGCAAGGTGGACGTGCAATTCTTTTCTCTCACCTTGGTCGTGTGAAAGAAGAAGCTGACAAAGAAGGTAAATCATTGGCTCCTGTAGCAGCTGACTTGGCAGCTAAATTGGGTCAAGACGTTGCTTTCATCGCAGGTGCTACTCGTGGTGCTGAATTGGAAGCAGCTATCAATGCTTTGGAAGATGGACAAGTGCTCCTTGTTGAAAACACTCGTTTCGAAGATGTTGATGGTAAGAAAGAATCTAAAAACGACGAAGAACTTGGTAAATACTGGGCTTCACTTGGTGACGGTATCTTCGTTAACGATGCATTTGGTACTGCACACCGTGCACACGCATCAAACGTTGGTATCTCAGCAAACGTAGAAAAAGCAGTAGCTGGTTTCCTTTTGGAAAACGAAATTGCTTACATCCAAGAAGCTGTTGAAACTCCAGAGCGCCCATTCGTGGCAATCCTTGGTGGTTCAAAAGTATCTGATAAGATCGGTGTTATCGAGAACCTTCTTGAAAAAGCAGACAAAGTTCTTATCGGTGGTGGTATGACTTACACATTCTACAAAGCTCAAGGTATCGAAATTGGTAACTCACTTGTAGAAGAAGATAAATTGGATGTAGCAAAAGCACTTCTTGAAAAAGCTAACGGTAAATTGATCTTACCAGTTGACTCAAAAGAAGCTAACGCATTTGCTGGATACACTGAAGTTCGTGACACTGAAGGCGAAGCAGTTTCAGAAGGCTTCCTTGGTCTTGACATCGGTCCTAAGTCAATCGCTAAGTTTGACGAAGCTTTGACTGGTGCGAAAACAGTTGTTTGGAATGGACCTATGGGTGTATTTGAAAACCCAGACTTCCAAGCTGGTACAATCGGTGTAATGGACGCGATCGTGAAACAACCAGGTGTGAAATCAATCATCGGTGGTGGTGACTCAGCAGCAGCAGCTATCAACCTTGGCCGTGCAGACAAGTTCTCATGGATCTCAACTGGTGGTGGTGCATCAATGGAACTTCTTGAGGGCAAAGTGCTTCCAGGACTTGCAGCTTTGACAGAAAAGTAAGTTCAATGGACTTGAAGGCTAAAATGCAACGGATTTCCGTTGCATTTTGTGCATCGCGTAGAGTTTCTACGAAGCTAAGCGAGTTAGAAAGTCTAGCAAGGTGAAAAGTATTGCCTGGTCTCCGCAGCTCTTACTGAAAAATAGGCGGTAAGTCAGCTCAAAATATCTGGGGGATATTTTGAGGTTGGAAATAGAAGAAGCGAAGCTTCTGTCAAAAATGATTCCGTAGCTTGTCACTTTGTTTTTATTGGGTGACAGCTTCAAATAGTCCACTGGACTATTTGAACCCCACAAGGCTGAATAGGTTGGTCACAAGCGTAGCAAAGTGAACTGCTATTCAGTTACTGCGTATGAACGACGAAAAGAGTTGGGAGACCAGCTCTTTTCTAGTACAAAGGCTAGATTTTCTGTGAACCTAGTGAGTTTAGAAAATCAGCCTAGGTAAAGGCTAAAATGCAACGGATTTCCGTTGCATTTTGTGCATCGTGTAGAGTTTCTATGAAGCTAAGCGAGTTAGACAGTCTAGCAAGGTGTACTTCCAGGGCTTGCGGTGCTTACTGAAATGAAAAATAGGCGGTAAGTTAGCTCAACATATCTGGGAGATATGTTGAGGTTAGAAATAGAAGAAGCGAAGCTTCTGTCAAAAATGATTTCGTAGCTTGTTGCTTTGTTTTTTTCTTGGTGCTAACTTCAAATAGTCCACTGGGCTATTTGAACCCCGCAAGGCTGAATCTTGGTCACAACTGCCATTCAGCTACTGCGCACAAAATATAAAATGCAAAAATAGACGTTGTTTTTTTGCAGCGTCTATTCGTTTATCTTACTTCTGGGTTCCTTCTTGCAGCTGATTTAAAGTGGCAGATTATTGGTTTTTTGAAAAGCTGGCGTGAACAGGTGGCTTTTCCAGTCGAGCTTAGGAGAAAAGAAAAGCTGGGCAGGTATTTGCTATTCTATTTTCCGAAATCATGTTAGAATAGAGGTATGTTAAAAAAATATACATTTGATCCAAAGAAATTTCGGTTGGGGATGCGGACGTTCAAATCGGGTTTGGCAGTCTTCCTAGTTATTCTTTTGTTTGGTTTTATGGGGTGGCAAGGGATTCAGATTGCGGCTTTGACGGCTGTGTTTAGTTTACGAGAAGACTTCGATCAGAGTGTCCATTTTGGAGCTTCTCGTATTCTGGGTAATTCTATTGGTGGTTTTTATGCGCTACTTTTCTTTATTTTGGATAGGTTATTCTTAGATCATTTTTGGGTAACTGCGGTTTTTGTTCCAATATTTGTCATGTTAACGATTATGACAAATGTGGCGATGAATAATAAAGCGGGAATTATTGGTGGAGTGTCAGCTTTATTAATTATTACATTGTCTATTCCTGCTGGTGATACGATTCAATATGTGTTTATTCGTGTGTTTGAAACTTTTATCGGAGTTTTCATTGCGATTCTAGTTAATTATGATGTGAATGTTATAAAAAAACGTTTTCAGGATAAATGATGTCACAAAATATAACATCGCCTATTGACCTCAAAAAAAAATTCTCCTATAATGGTAGGCAGAAAGGAGTTCGTTATGAGAGAAAAAGAGTTTCGTCGTTCCTTAGCCATCTTTCCGATCGGTAGTGTGATGAAGTTGACAGATTTAACTGCTCGTCAAATTCGTTACTATGAAGATCAAGGCTTGATTAAGCCCGATCGCAATGAAGGGAATCGTCGCTTGTATTCTCTAAATGATATGGACTTACTTTTAGAAATCAAGGATTTTTTGGATGAAGGTTTGAATATTGCTGCGATTAAGAAGGAATATGCAAATCGGGAAGCGAAAGCTAAGGTCCAAAAACAGCAGAAAACCTTGACTGATGAAGATGTCCGTCGTATCTTACATGATGAATTCAGTCGTCAGGGACGATTTTCAAGTCCTAGTTCCATTTTCCGTTCGTCGTAATTAGCTTTTAAAATAGAGGAGAAAAATAATGACATTCACAGTGGCAGATATCAAGCGTGATATCAAAGAGAAAAACGTTACCTTCCTACGTCTTATGTTTACAGACATCATGGGAGTGATGAAAAACGTAGAAATTCCAGCAACTGATGAGCAGGTCGAAAAGGTTTTGTCAAATAAGGTCATGTTTGATGGTTCATCTATTGAAGGATTTGTTCGTATCAATGAATCAGATATGTATCTTTACCCAGACTTGGATACATGGACTATCTTCCCTTGGGGTGATGAAAATGGCCGTGTAGCTGGCTTGATTTGTGATATTTATACAACAGATGCTAAGCCTTTTGCTGGTGACCCACGTGGAAATTTGAAGAAATCGCTTCGTCACATGGAAGAGGCAGGTTTCTCTTCATTCAACCTTGGTCCAGAACCAGAATTCTTCCTCTTTAAGATGGACGAACAAGGAAATCCAACGCTTGAAGTAAATGATAAAGGTGGTTACTTTGACCTCGCACCAACGGACTTGGCTGATAATACACGTCGCGAAATCGTCAATGTCTTGACAGAGATGGGCTTTGAAGTTGAAGCGAGCCATCACGAAGTGGCAGTAGGTCAGCATGAAATTGACTTCAAATATGCGGATGTCTTAAAAGCTTGTGACAATATTCAAATCTTCAAGTTAGTTGTTAAAACAATTGCTCGTAAGCATGGTATGTATGCGACATTTATGGCTAAGCCTAAGTTTGGTATTGCTGGTTCAGGTATGCACTGTAACATGTCACTCTTTGATAAGGATGGGAATAATGCTTTCTTTGATCCAGAAGATCCTCGCGGTATGCAGCTGTCTCAAACTGCTTACCATTTCCTTGGTGGTTTGATTAAGCATGCTTATAACTATACTGCTATTACAAACCCGACAGTGAACTCTTACAAGCGTTTGGTTCCAGGCTTCGAAGCTCCTGTGTATATTGCTTGGGCTGGTAAAAACCGCTCACCATTGGTTCGCGTACCTGCATCACGTGGAATGGGAACTCGTTTGGAATTGCGCTCGGTTGATCCAACTGCCAACCCATACTTAGCTATGGCCGTTCTGTTGGAAGTTGGCTTGGAAGGTATTCAAAATAAAATTGAAGCACCAGCCCCAGTAGAATCTAATATCTATGCAATGTCTGATGAGGAGCGTCGTGAAGCAGGTATCACTGATCTTCCTTCAACTCTTCACAATGCATTGAAAGCTCTTCGTGAAGATGAGGCAGTTCGTGCAGCTCTGGGTGATCATATCTATACGAATTTCTTGGAAGCTAAGAAAATCGAATGGGCAAGCTACGCAACCTACGTTTCTCAATGGGAAATCGACAACTATTTGGATATGTATTAAACAAAGGACCCCGACGGGTCCTTTGTTCATGAGCCGAGAAATTGGAAAGCGAGTAATGTTGCTAGGACCATTTTTTCATGAGCTTGAAAACCAGATAGCGAATTAGGTCCCCAACGAGTCCTTTGTTCACGAGCCGAGCAATTGGAAAGCGGGTAATGGTCCAGTGGAGTGAAGTAGTCTGGGAAGAGACTGTTTCAGCCTGAGCTAAGAAATAGTGGGGCGAGGGGATGGACATGAGCTTGAAATCGGTCTTTTTTCAAGCTGGGGTATCTTGTTATACTCAATGAAAATCAAAAGTGGCCTAGGAAACGAAGCCGAAGATAGAACTGGAGTTCATCAAGGCAAGTTGACAACGGATAATTTTGATTTTCGAAGAGTATTAATATAAAATAAATCCCAGAGGTTTTACCTATGGGATTTTAGTGTGTTATCGGTCAGGCGTCAGAATCATTGGGATAATGATTGGTTCACGCTCTGTTTTTTCGTATAGGAATGGTCGTAGGGCGTTAACAATAGCGCCGTTGACTGTTTGGATATTTGCGTCTTTGTTGCGCATGGCGATGCGGATAGCGTTGAAAAGGACACGTTGGCTTTCGCGAATGAGCTCGCCAGATTCTCTCATATAGATAAAACCACGACTGAGGATGTCTGGTCCTGCTAATATCATCTTAGAATTAAAATCGACAGTGGCTACTGCAAGGACAACACCATCTTCTGAAAGATCGCGCCGGTCTTTGAGGACAGCTGCGCCGATTTCACCGATGCGGTTTCCATCGACATAGATGTCTTGGGCGTTGAATTGACCTGCGAGACGTGCAGAATCTTTTGTCAGAGCAAGGACATCTCCGTTTTCCATGATGAAGATATTATCTTTTGGAACGCCTGTATCAACAGCTAGGCTGGCATGGATTTTTTGCATGCGGTATTCACCATGGACAGGCATGAAGTATTTTGGTTTGATCAAGCGGAGCATGAGTTTTTGCTCTTGTTGACCACCGTGCCCAGAGGTATGGATGTTGTTAATTTTACCGTGAATCACATCGACACCGGCTTCAATCAAGATATTGATGAGCTTGTTGACACCTGTGGTATTTCCTGGAATAGGGCTGGACGAGAAGATGACCGTGTCGCCTGGCTGGAGTTGCACTTGACGGTGGGTACCGTGGGCGATGCGAGAGAGTGCTGCCATAGGCTCCCCTTGGCTCCCTGTACAGAGAATCATGATCTCGCTGGCAGGGTATTCTTTGATCTCGTTAGGCTCGATGAAGGTATCCTTAGGCACCTTGATGTAGCCGAGCTCGATACCGTTAACAATGGCCTTTTCCATGGAGCGTCCAAAGACAGCGATCTTGCGTCCGGTCTTAACCGCTGCATCAGCCGCCTGTTGGAGACGGAAGATGTTGGAGGCAAAGGAAGCAAAGATAATGCGTCCGTGGATGCCTTCAATCAATTTCATAATGGACTGACCGACCACTTTTTCCGAGTTGGTAAAGGTTGGGACTTCAGCATTTGTCGAGTCGGAGAGGAGGCAGAGAACACCTTCTTCACCGAGAGCAGCCATGCGGTGAAGGTCTGCTGGCTCGCCAACTGGAGTGAAATCGAACTTGAAGTCACCGGTACAGACGATTTTTCCTTGCGGGGTGTCAACGACGATACCAAGTGGCTCTGGAATGGAGTGGGTGGTACGGAAGAAGCTGACTTTGAGGTGCTTGAAGGTCAACTCTGTATTATGATTGATTTCATGCAAAGTCGCATCACGGAGCAGTCCGTGTTCTTCCAATTTGCCTCGAATGAGGGCGAGGGCTAAAGGTCCAGCATAGATTGGGACATTGGCCTGCTTGAGTAAGAAGGGAATGCCTCCGATGTGGTCTTCGTGCCCGTGGGTAATAACCAGACCTTTAACGCGGTCTAGGTTTTCAACGATGTAGGAGTAGTCTGGGATAACGTAGTCGATACCCAATAGGTCATCTTCTGGGAACTTGATACCGGCATCGACGATGAGAATTTCATCCTTGTATTCGATACCATAGGTATTTTTCCCGATTTCTCCCAAACCACCGATGGCGAAAACGCCAACTTCATGAGGTTTTAGATTGACTGATGACATGGATTAAAACTCCGTAATTTTGAAATCTGCGTGCTCTTTCTCGTATTCAAGATGATTGTCTGATAAGAGGTCGATAAATTCGATATTGTATTCAGGGCGGTTGGTTTCCACCAATTCACGCGCGATAATACGACCTTCCAATTCTGATGCAGCATCGATGTCTAGATAAAGAGCACGTGTTTGCTCGCGACGTGGGCTAATTTTTGATTCTTGATAGAATACTTTATAAATCATGTGTAGTATAGTTCCTTTCTTTTTGACTGGCAACTATGAAAAAAGCCCCAAACAGTTGGGCTGTCTGGTAATATCTATTCAATTTTCTCGAGTTGTCAATTTATTCAGTCTAAATGTACTCTTCATTATACCATAAAATATGCTGATGGTAAAAGGGTTTGGTAGGAAAATGGAAAAGTGTCATGATTTTCAGAAATTCGGTATTTCAGAAGGGGATAAATCAAAGAAATGAGTTAGGATTCCGAATGTATTGGGATAGTTGAGATTGTGTAATGAACAATACAATTCAACTGTCAGATGGAGATATGAAATGCTGGGATGACAAATCGATTCTATCCGATAACCAACTTGAAATCACAACCGATTCTTTTCATTATTTGAAAAAAAGGCCAAGATAGCTTACAATAGAGAGTAGCATTGAAAAGTCTTTCAGTTTGCTTTTAGTAGTCGCTCCAACAGTCTAAGAATAGACTGTTGGTGGTTGGGAATAAGACGAATGTAATTCGTAACAATTGCTGCGGGTTGCTAGCATAGCCTAGTGGCTGTGCTAGGTTGGAAATTTGGCTTGCGAAGCAAGATACTACTGTAAAGTACGGCAAAGCGAGTTCAAATAATGATGAAATTATTTGAAGTGGGAAATACGGAAACGAAGTTTCCTCATGCGTCGCAGTAATAAAAGCAAACCGAATGACGTAAAGAAAGAGAAACGTATGAAAATCCTAGCTTTAGACAGCTCCAACCAGGCCCTATCGGTTGCCTTGGTGGAGGACGGTCGTTTGCAGGCGGAAACCCTGCTGACCGTCAAGAAAAATCATAGTATCAGCCTCATGCCTGTGGTCGATTTTTTGGTAGCGCAGGTGGGCTGGACGCCCAAAGACTTGAATAGGGTTGTGGTCGCTCAGGGACCTGGCTCCTACACGGGGCTTCGTGTGGCGGTGGCGACTGCCAAGACCTTGGCCTACACCCTCAAGATCGACTTGGTGGGGCTATCCAGTCTTCAGTCCCTGGTTCCGTCCAGCCTGACGGGTCTGGTGGTGCCCCTCATCGATGCTCGCCGTAACTGCGTCTATGCAGGTGTTTATGAAAATGGCAGAGCAGTCGAGGCAGACCGCTACTGGTCTTTTGAAGACTTGCTTTCTAGCCTGTCTGGCAAGGAAAACATCACCTTTGTCGGAGAAGTGGAAAACTTTATCAATCAAATCAAGCAAGCTCTGCCGACTGCCCAGTATCAAACTAGTCTGCCGTCTGCCTATCAGCTGGCAGTGCTTGGTCAAGACTTGCCAGCAGTAGATGTCACCAACTTTAAGCCCAACTATCTCAAGCGAGTAGAGGCAGAGGAAAACTGGCTCAAGGACAACCAAGCTGGCTCAGAAAGTTATATCAAGCGTGTATGATAGAGATTAAACACTACGATGGTCAGGAAAATCTGGCAGAGGCTGTTTTGGCAGTCATGCAGTCGGTCTATGACCAATCTCCTTGGAATTTGGAGCAGATTGCTTCCAGTATGGCTGGTCAGGATGAGGACTATTATCTGGCCTATGAGGGTCAGGAATTGGTCGGATTTTTGGCTGTGCAGACGGTGCTGGATGAAATGGAAATCTTACAGATTGCTGTCAAGACTGATTTTCAGAGGTTGGGAATCGCCAGTCAGCTGATGGCTGCTGTGATGGACTGGGATGGGGACATCTTCCTCGAAGTGAGAGAGTCCAATAGTGCAGCTCAGGCCCTCTATACACGCCAGCATTTTACCAAAATAGGAAAACGAAAAGACTACTACCGCCATCCTGTCGAGGATGCGGTGCTAATGAAGAGAGAACGGAATGAAAGATAGATTGATTTTGGCGATTGAGACCTCCTGTGACGAGACCTCGGTGGCTGTTTTGCGAAATGAGGCGGAGCTTTTGTCCAATGTCATTGCCAGCCAGATTGCCAGCCACCAGCGGTTTGGTGGGGTGGTGCCCGAGGTGGCCAGCCGTCACCATGTGGAAGTGATTACGGCCTGTATCGAGGAGGCCTTGTTGGAGGCGGAGGTGACGGTAGAGGACCTGACGGCTGTGGCTGTGACCTATGGGCCTGGCTTGGTCGGAGCTTTGCTGGTCGGGATTTCAGCAGCCAAGGCCTTTGCCTGGGCTAATGGCTTGCCACTCATTCCTGTCAACCACATGGCAGGACACTTGATGGCGGCGCGTGCGGTCAAGGAGTTGGAGTTTCCACTCTTGGCTCTCTTGGTCAGCGGTGGGCATACGGAGTTGGTCTATGTGTCAGAGGCGGGCGACTACAAGATTGTCGGTGAAACGCGAGATGATGCGGTCGGAGAAGCCTACGATAAGGTGGGGCGGGTCATGGGTCTCCCCTATCCAGCTGGTCGTGTCATCGATGAGTTGGCACATGAGGGGAAAGACATTTATGACTTCCCTCGTGCTATGATTAAGGAGGATAATCTGGAGTTTTCTTTCTCAGGTTTGAAATCCGCCTTTATCAACCTCTACCACAATGCCCAGCAGAAAGGGGAAACCTTGTCCAATGCGGACCTGTCAGCCTCTTTCCAAGCCTGTGTTATGGACATTCTCATGGCTAAGACCAAGAAGGCCTTGGAGCAATACCCTGTCAAGACCTTGGTCGTAGCGGGCGGTGTGGCAGCCAATCAGGGCTTGCGAGAGCGGTTGGCGGCTGAAATCACGGATGTGGAGGTCATCATTCCCCCGCTTCGCCTCTGCGGTGACAATGCAGGTATGATTGCCTTGGCAGCCGTTAGTGAATATAATAAGGAAAACTTTGCTGGTTGGGATTTGAATGCCAAACCAAGCTTGGCTTTTGAGAATTTATAGAATAAAAACCTCTTACGTCAAGGATGCGTAAGAGGTTTATTTGTGGATTTTTCGCCAGCGATTTGGAGAAATTTGGTAATGCCTTTTAAAAGCAGTTGAAAAATTGAATTGGTTGGAGTAGCCGATTTCTTCAGCAATTTCCTGTAGTGTCTTAGTGGTGTTTTTTAAGAGTTCGCAGGCTTCGCTGAGTCGGTATTGGATGATAAATTGTTGAGGTGAGATGTTCATTTGCTCCTTGAATAGTCGACTGAAGTAGTGGCGATTGAGGTTGCATACTTGTGCCAAATCATCTACGGATATAGCTTTCTCATAATTTCGTTCTACGAAGTTGATGGCTTCTCGTATATAAAATTCCTTGTTTTCATCGTGTTTGCTACTTGTTTTGGTTAGCGAACAGTCAATGAGGCAGGAGATAAAGAGGTAAAGGTGTCCGAGAACTAGAGCACTTTTTTGGTGATGGAGCGCGAGAATTTGTTTCATTTCATGGTAGACAGGGCTAGAGGTGGGCATTTCTCGTTGCGAAAAAATAGGTTGTTCTTTCGAGAGTCCTGCTTGTCTGAGAAAATGCTCAGTTTTCAGACCGTCAAACTCAAGCCAGATATAGGTCCAGGGGTCCTTTTCGTCTGCTTCGTAGCTACAGATAGCTTCTGGGGAGATAAGGAAGCCCTGTCCTGCGGTCAGGTGGTATTCACGTTGGTCGGAGGTATCGTAAAAAGTACCTGAACCGGAGATGATGTAGTGAAACAGGTAGTGTTGTTTCATAGTCGGGCCGAATGAGTGAAGTGGCTTACAGGCTTCCATGCCAAATTGGATAGGGTAAAAATCTACATAGGATCGGTTATTAAAGACGTAAAATTCAGGTTGTATTTTCATCGTATTCTCCATACCAAAAGTGTAAAGGCTTACAATTAGTATAGCATATTTATATGTAAATGTGACATTTTATTTGAAAAAATTAAAAAATATCCCAAAATCATATGGAATATGTCAAATATTCCTATTTGATTATAAAGCGCTTACATGTTATAGTTGTAGTAGAAATAACAAAGTTCGTCGACGTATTCGACAAAAGAAAAGGAGTATTATCATGAAGAAAATTGGTCGCTATGTTACCTTGCTTGCGGCTGCAGGCCTGCTGGCAGCGTGTTCTACTTCGACTGAGTCTAGCAAAACTACGGAAGGAAGTAGTTCAGGAAAGACAGAAATATCCTATGCTATTTGGGATTCTGGTCAAGAGCCTGGTTTGAGAAAGATTGCGGATGAGTTTGAGAAAAAGAATCCAGATATTAAAATTAATATTCAAGTATCGGACTGGGATTCCTACTGGACCATGTTAGAAGCTGGTGCGACAGGTGGTTCATTGCCTGATACCTTCTGGATGCATTCAAATGAGATTTATCGCTATGGTTCCAATAAAATGCTATTGCCATTGGATGAATATTTAGCCAAGAGTGAGGATGCTAAACTAGCCAATTTCCCAGATGGTTTGAATGAAATCTACAATATAAATGGTAAGCAGTACGCTATTCCAAAAGATTTCGATACAATCGGTCTTTGGTACAATAAAAAATTATTTGACGAAGCAGGTATTCCATACCCAGACGATACTTGGGATTGGAATAAGTTGAAAGAAGTGGCGAAGAAATTGACCAAGCCAGATGGTAGTCAGTATGGTTTCGGTGCTGGTTTGAGTAACCAAGAGGGCTACTACAACTTTATCTATCAAAATGGTGGTAAGGTTATTACTGATGATTTGAAATCAGGCTATGCTGATCCTAAGACCATTGAGGCTTTGGATTACTACTTTAGCTTTGTCAAAGAAAAAATTTCACCGGCTATTACAGTAGATAAAGAGCGGGCCGAAGCATTCCAAAACGGTCAAGTGGCTATGAGCGTCTTCGGTTCTTGGAATTTATCTGGTTTCACTGCTAATGACTACATTCGTGAAAATGCTGATGTGGCTGTCTTGCCAAAAGGTCCAGATGGAACTCGTGCAACCATCTTTAATGGATTGGGTCATGCCATTGCTGCGACGACTAAACATCCAGATGCTGCTTGGAAATGGGTTGAGTACCTCAGCTCAAAAGAGGCACAAGAAATGCAGGCAACACTTGGTGTGGCAATCTCGGCTTATAAAGGCGCGGCAGATACTTGGGTAGATTCAAACAAAAACTTTACTATCAAGAATTATGTTGACATGGTGGATTATGCACAGATTCGTCCATATTCACAAACAACCATCAAGTGGGAAGATAAGGCTTATGAGCTATTGAAACCTGCTTATCTTGGAGAAAAAGCAACTGAAGAAGCTGCCAAAGAAACAGCTGATATGATGAATGCTGAATTAGCAACTGAAAAATAGGTAGGAGGTCTTGGGAAGTTGATTCTTCCCCGGACCTTCTTATTAAATGAAGAAGGATGGGGATAAGATGTTCCGAAAAAAAGGAAGTTTAAATGAGGCAATTTGGGGATGGGGAATGGTAGCGCCGACCATTATCGGATTAATCGTGCTAAATATTATTCCTATTTTCCAAACCATGAAGATGAGTTTCCATAAGAGTGGAGATTTCGGTAAAGGCGATATTTTTGTCGGCTTGGCAAATTACCAACGAATGTTAGGGGATGCGCAAGTGTGGCAGGCGACATGGAATACCTTGAAATATACGATTCTAGTTGTTCCAGCTACCGTTGCCTTGGCCATGTTGCTTGCGGTTTTGCTTAATTCTAAGATTAAAGGCAAGCATATTTATCGAACCATTTTCTTCTTGCCTATGGTGGCAGCACCAGCCGCAGTGACCATGGTTTGGAAATGGCTCTACAATACGGACTTCGGCTTGATTAACTATATCTTGCGTCGTTTGGGGCTGGGTGCCGTGAACTGGATTGAAGATCCAAAGATTGCTCTATACTCAATCGCTTTGATTGGAATTTGGAGTACGGTTGGCTATAGTATGATTTTAATTTTGGCTGGTTTGCAGGAAATTCCAACGGATTTTTATGAGGCAGCTCGCATTGATGGAGCTAGTCCAGCCAAGCAATTTTTCTCCATTACCCTGCCATTGGTTTCACCAACCTTGTTCTTTGTTGTGGTAACCAGTGTCATTCAATCCATGCAAGTCTTTGATGTTATCTATATGATGGAGGATGTTCGTAGTCCTGCCTATGATAAGACAGTATCTCTGGTTTATCTGTTTTACAATAATTCCTTTAAATATTCGGATAAGGGCTATGGCTCCACCATTGTCATGTTGTTGTTATTAATTATTCTTGTCATTACTTTCGTTCAGATGAAGGTACAGAAAAAATGGGTGCATTACCGTTAAGGAGGTTCATGTGAAACAATCAGCTTTTAAATCAACAATCTGGATGCATGCCTTCTTGATTTTAGTGGCATTGGGCATGCTGATTCCATTTGTTTGGATGGTGTTGACGTCCTTTAAAACGGTGACCGAATCCACTCAGATGAATCCTTTCCACTTTTTACCAAGTAACTGGATGGTGAGCAATTATACGGAGGCTATTCGGACTAATAATTTCCCGATACTCTATCTGAACACCATTTTGATGATGTTATGGCGTATCTTTAGCTCGGTAATGTTTTCAGCCATGGCAGCTTATGCCTTTGCTCGCTTGGAATTTCCTGGGCGGAATTTCTTGTTTGGTCTGGTCCTCTTTCAAATGATGGTGCCACCTCAGTTATTCGTCATTCCTCAGTATTTGATGATTGACCAACTTGGTATGCGCAATACGATTTTTGCTCTGGTATTTCCAGGAATTGTCAGTGCCTTTGGTACATTCTTACTCCGTCAATTTTTCATGGGTCTTCCAAAAGAATTGGAGGAATCTGCAAAGTTGGATGGTTGTAATATTGGGCAGACCTTCTTTAAGGTCATGTTGCCTTTGGCCAAGTCTGGCTTGATTGCCTTAGCGATTTTTACGGCTTTGTTTGCTTTCAAGGATTTGTTGTGGCCATTGATTATCAACTCAGAAGCGGACAAGGCTACCCTGTCTAGTGCACTTTCTAAGATTCAGGGAGCTTACGCTGTTAACTATCCTCAGCTCATGGCTGCAAGTGTTTTGGCTATTTGGCCGATGTTGGTACTTTATGTGATATTCCAGAAACAGTTTATCCAAGGGATTGCGACATCTGGTGGAAAATTATAGGAGGCTACAATGGGAATTATCTTTCATGAAAAGACAAAGGAATTCCATCTTTACAATGAGTTTATTAGCTATGTGTTGACGGTCTTGCCTAATGGTCATATTGGTAGTTTGTATTATGGAAAGCGTGTAACAGAAACAGCTTCCTATCAGTATGTGCGTGAAGATGAGTATCGTGCTTTGACTTCCTTTGTAGAAGACGATGACCGTTTCTTCTCACTCCAATATGCCAATCCTGAATTTGCTTGTTATGGTACAACGGACTATTTTTCTCCGACCTTTGAGTTGGTTCAGAAGGACGGCAGTAGCCTATCGCACTTTGTTTATCAAGGTCATGCGATTTATGCTGGGCGATCGGCTTTGAAGGGGCTTCCTCATCTCTATCTGGATGAGGAGGGACAGGCAGATAGTTTGGATATTTATTTGTTGGATGAAGAGTCGCAGACTCGTCTGGTCTTGTCTTATACGATTTTTCGAGATTATCCAGCGGTGACCCGCTCTGCTCGTTTTGAACAACTCGGAGAACAATCTGTCTGTTTGAACCGTGCCTTGAGTATGACACTCTGTCTGCCTGATATGGACTATGACTGGTTGCATTTGGATGGGGCTTGGGGGCGCGAGCGGCATCTGCAATTATCGCCTCTTCATCAAGGTTGTCAGTCTATTTATAGTCTCAAAGGGGCTAGTAGTGCGGAGCACAATCCCTTCATGGCTTTGAAACGACCAAATGCGGATGAGCAACAGGGAGAGGTACTGGGCTTCTCGCTCGTCTATAGCGGAAACTTTTTGGCCCAGGTGGATGTGAGTTCTTTCCAAAAGACGAGAGTGAGTATGGGAATCCATCCTGACCGTTTTTCTTGGACATTAAATAAGGGAGAAGAGTTCCAGACGCCTGAGGTCGTTATGGTTTATAGCGAGCATGGTTTGAATGGCATGAGCCAAACCTATCACCGCCTTTTCCAAAAACACCTGGTGCGTGGCTATTGGCGTGATAGAGAACGGCCTGTTCTCTTGAATAACTGGGAAGCCATGAGTTTTGATTTTGATGAGGAAAAAATTCTTTCCTTGGCCAAAGAGGCTGCAGGTCTTGGTGTTGAACTCTTTGTCATGGATGATGGTTGGTTTGGCAAGCGAAACCATGACCGAGCAGGCTTGGGAGATTGGACGGTCAACCGTGAGAAATTGCCAAGTGGCTTAACAGGGATTATTGACCAAGTTCATGCTATGGGAATGAAATTTGGACTTTGGATTGAACCTGAAATGGTCAATAAGGACAGCGATTTATACCAAGCGCATCCAGACTGGATTTTCCATCATCCTCAGCATAGTCAATCGCACGGACGCCACCAATATACTTTGGATTTGTCGAGGGAGGATGTTTATCAAAATATTCATGACCAACTCCACCGGCTGTTGGCTGAGCATGACATTGATTATATCAAGTGGGATATGAATCGCTATATGACAGAGGTCTTTACATGTACACGGGAGGCAGAGCGGCAAGGTGAGACCTTCCATCGCTATATTCTCAATCTCTACCGTTTATATGATAGCCTGATAGCAGCTTTTCCGACAGTTCTGTTTGAGTCTTGTTCAAGTGGTGGAGCTAGATTTGATCCAGGAATGCTCTACTATGCACCGCAAACCTGGGTCAGCGATGACACGGACGCCATGGAACGCTTGAAAATCCAATATGGGACGAGCATGGTCTATCCTTTAAATAGTATGGGTTGTCATGTGTCAGCTAGTCCAAATCAGCAGTTGGGGCGAGCTACTCCGCTAAACACACGTGCCAATGTTGCATTCTTTGGAAGTTTTGGCTATGAATTGGATTTGTTTGAGTGTAGCCAAGAAGAGTTGGAAGAGATGAAAGAACAGATTGCCTTTTACAAGGCTCACCGTGAGATTTTCCAACACGGTATCTTTACTCGTCTGAAAAGTCCATTCGATGGAGAAATAACGGCTTGGCAGGTCCAATCCTCGGATGGTCAGCAAGTTATCGTGGGTTATTATCGTCGGTTGACAACTGCTAATCTTGCCTATCAACGCTTGTACTTGCAGGGGTTGGAAGAGGAAGCGGTCTATTACCTTGATGGAGAAGTTTATACTGGTAGCCAATTAATGCATACAGGTTTGTCGATTCGACATGGAGACCATGTTGGAGACAATAAGGACTTTACTTCTTGTTTGATGGTCCTCCAGAAACAACAGTAGCATCCCTATCCATAGGCCCAGCTATCGGCTGGGTCTATTTTATGCAGAAAGTACATCAATAAGGGCAAGGCCTCTACTTATACTCTTCGAAAATCAAAATTATCCGTTGTCAACTTGCCTTGATGAACTCCAGTTCTATCTTCGGCTTCGTTTTCTAGGCTACTTTTGATTTTCATTGAGTATTAGCTATAAGAATTCTTGAAAAACGAGTTGCAATGTGAGAAAATGAGAGAATAATTCTTCAATCAATTAGTGAGGGGAAGGGAGATAATGAATGAAGAAATATGCTTTTCGTGAAGGGATGCGCGATGCCATTCCCACTGTATTAGGCTATGCCAGTATTGGTCTAGCCTGCGGAGTCGTATCGGTCAATTCGGGCATTTCTACTGTGGAGATGGGGCTGATGAGCCTATTAATCTATGCCGGGAGTGCTCAATTTGTCATGTGTGCCATGATTTTTGCAGGCGCGCCTTTGTTATCCATTGTAGTAACCGTTTTCTTTGTCAACCTGCGGAATTTTCTGATGTGCTTGCATGCGACAACTATTTTTCAAGGAAATCGTTTAGGGTCGAATATCTTGATAGGATCCTTTGTGACGGATGAATCCTATGCAGTTCTTTTGCGTAAGCAGATTGAGCATCATACCATTACTCCAGAATGGATGTACGGAAATAATTTTGCAAGCTACGCCTCTTGGGTTACATTCACGACTCTCGGCAATCTGATTGGTGGTCTCATTCCAAATCCTGAGCAGTTTGGATTGGACTTTGCCTTGGTTGCCATGTTTGTCGGTATTTTTGCAGGTCAGTTAGAGGCTATGGTTCGGACCATTCCGCTGAAAAAAATTGGCTTGATTCTGCTGGCAGTTGGTCTGGGCTATATCGGTCTGTCTATGATGTTGTCGTCCTATGTGGCGGTGCTCTTGTCGACACTCTTAGGTTGCTTTGTGGGGGTGATGATTGATGATAAAAACTAACATTTTACTGATTATTCTGATGGCGGCGCTGGTGACTTGGGTGCCACGTGTCCTACCTTTTGTACTGACGCAAAATAAATCTCTCCCTCAAAAGTTGGTGAAATTCCTCAGCTTTTTGCCAATCACTATCATTTTTGCATTGACCCTCTCCAGTATTATGGATGAGAAAGTTGGCTCCTTGCCAAGTTTTCTCCCTGTGGAAAGCTTGGCTATTCTTCCGACATTTTTTGTGGTTTTGAAAACAAAAAATATCCTTTTAGCAGTCTTGGTTGGCGTTGTTACAACTGCGGTGTTACGTTTGATATTTTAGGAGGTTTTTATGGTAAAAGAAAATGCCAAAGGTGTCGGACTTTGTTTCTTTTTGGCTTTGGCGGGTCAGTGGTTAGGCCATTTATTTCCACTTGTAGGCGGGCCTGTTTTTGCCCTTCTAATCGGGATGAGCCTGTATCCCTATTTTTCAAGTAAAAATGCATTTCATTCAGGCTTAACCTTTACTTCCAAGAAAATTTTACAGTATGCTGTGATTTGTTTGGGATTTGGATTAAACTTATCAGCGGTCTTGGCAGTTGGTCGTCAGTCTCTTCCAATTATTCTTTCAACCATCAGTTTCGCTTTGTTTTTGGCATTTTTGATGTGGAAATGGTTGCCGATTTCATCTCCTCTGGCGACCTTGATTGGCGTTGGTACCTCTATTTGTGGAGGGTCAGCCATTGCGGCGACAGCTCCCATTATTCAGGCAGATGATGAGGATGTGGCACAAGCTATCTCGGTCATCTTTCTCTTTAATGTCTTGGCAGCTTTGGTCTTTCCGACTTTAGCAACGTGGCTTGGGTTTTCGACAGATTCGGGTCAGGCCTTTGGGATGTTCGCCGGAACGGCGGTCAATGATACCTCCTCTGTGACAGCAGCGGCTTCGACCTGGGATAGCTTATATGGTCTAGGCAGTCAGACCTTAGATACAGCAGTGACGGTTAAGTTAACACGAACTTTAGCCATTATCCCGATTACAACAGTCTTAGCAATTTGGCAAACCCGAGGAAAGGGTCTCAAGGCAGATAAGAAGTCCCTCCTGACAGGTTTTCCGACCTTTATCTTGTATTTTATCTTAGCTAGTCTAATCACAACGATAGCGGGTGGATTTGGTATAGGGGCAGATTGGTTTGCTCCGCTGAAGTCCCTCTCTAAATTTTTCATTTGTATGGCTATGGTGGCGATTGGTTTGCGGACAAATGTGTTTGCCTTGGTGAAAAATGGCAAAGCGGCTCTCATGGTTGGTCTGGTTTGCTGGCTGGGAGTGACTGGGTTGACACTGGTCTGGCAAGCGATTTTGGACATCTGGTAAGAGAAATGTGAGTGGGAAAGACATTATTTCCTATTTCAAACAATTTTTGAGAAGTAAATCGCAGTACCACAGGGTTTTTGTCGCTCGGTTTTTGGTACCGTTGAACAACTCAAAACTAGTCATGGTTTGTTTAAAATGTAATTAAATTATCTTTTTAAGTAGGCTGTTTACACGATATTTGTTTTCCTTTATATAAATATGATAGATTTTCAGTAAATTTTTCAAAAAAAACTCAAAAATAACAGATTTTTTCTTGTATCTTTGAGGCATAAGGAGTATAATGGTGACGGTATTCAAGTAGAAATTTTATATACTCTGGATGAAAATATTCTGTCTACTTTAAAATAAATAATCTACTGGGTATCCTTCTGCTAAGTTTTTAAAGCAGGAGGTGTGTTTTTGTACATGGTGTTACAGGAACCAGAAATGATGGCATTCGCCAGTAAAATATAGGAGGATATCATGTCTTATAAAGATATGTTCAGAAAAGAACAACGTTTTTCTTTTCGCAAATTTAGCTTTGGTCTAGCTTCGGCAGTCATTGCAAACGTTATTTTGGGAGGAGCAATCGCAAACAGCCCAGTTGTTCATGCTAACACAGTGACAGAAGCAGAGGCAGCTGTAGCACCAGCTAACCAAGACCTTGGAAATGAGACTAAAACGGAAGAAGAACCCAAGGAACCAATCGAAGCAGTTCGTGCGGACGTAGAAAACCGTGCAGCTGAAATCTTGCCGGAGGCGCTGAATGCTAGTGTAACAAATGCACCTGCAACCATGCCGACAATTGGGGTGAACTCAGGACTTGCTGCTAAGAAGGGTGATAATCGCCAATATGAAGTTCTCCATGTTTTTGGTAATGTTGAAGGAACGACTGAATTAGAAAAAGGTGATACAGCGGCACCAGATTTTGTACCAGCAAATGCAACTAAATCCTTCCTTGTAACAGATCCAGAGGGTGATGCTGTAGCGCTTACATATGGAGTCCCAGGAAACATCACTGCATATGAAGCAGGGAATTCAGGCTCAATGGTTACTAATGGTAGCGATCCAATTTCTGTGGAAACTGGGAATATAGGAAAGGAACACAGCGGTGAACTTCTTTTTGATGCCCAAGGTCGTCTGACTGGTGAATTCCCGTATGGTCAAGGTGGTCTCTATTCACGTATCGTTAAGATGACAGATGCCAAAGGAAATGTATCATACAGTAACCCATTCTATGTTATTGCTTATACGGATAAACGAGCTGATAATACAGATTTAACAGTTGCAACGGCGTCAGACTTGACAGATGCTAAGATCTTTGGCAAGCTGACAATTGATACAACAAGTAAAGGCAGAGATGTGAACCCATCACTCACTGTTCCTACATCTGAGTACACTCGTGAAATCGTAGGCTACCGCTTAAAAGGAGAAACAGAAGAGAAAATTCTTTCGGCAACAACCCTAAATACCCTACCAGCAGGTGGAAACTACGAAATCAAAGTTAAGACAACTAACCAATACGGTCAGACAATCTATAACTGGGTACCAGTAAATGACACACGTACGAAAGAAGTTGAAAAGGTAGATACATATCTATTTAGAAATTCTCCTATCCAAACAGTTGATGGAAGCAACAAGGTTAAGATGCTAACGGTTGAGGATAAGGATGGTGTAGATAAAATTACATTCTATCAATCTCCAAATAATGTTGAGACCCCAATTAGTGGCATTGAAATTACTAAAGAAAATGGTACTACAGCGAATACAGCAGTTGCCTATGCAACAGGTACTCCAACAGAGGAGAAACTTGGTGTCTATAGACGTTCCTTTGGAGTAACAGATTCTTTAGGCAATATGGAGTTTGTAGCTGTCAATGTTGACGGAGATAAACGTCACGTTACTCGCTTGCTAGATACAAGATTTACCAACAATACAAATGTGTTGGAAAAACAAGCTGGCGAACTTCCGACAAAAGAAGAAATTCTTGCCAAAGTTGAAGTGATTACAGGTTCTGGGAACCAAGAAGTTTTAGCAGACACAACAATGTACAGTAGTGTAGAATTGGCACCAAATCAAAAAGTTCCAACTGAACCAGGCGAATATGATGTAAAAGTTCGTGTTGTAACAGCATCAAATGTATACAAGGATGTGACAGTCAAGGTTATCATTCCTAAATATTCAGATGTCTTGACAGCTAAAGCTGACGAGAATACTAGCTTGGTACCAGGAAGTGGTACAGTAGCGACACAACCAATCACCTTCACAAAAGAGGAAGTGGTTGATGGTCAGAAGACAAACGTAGCGACGACAGCACCTGCAGGTACGGCTTATGCAGTGGAGCCAAAATTCTTATCTGAAAAACAAGCACTTGGTTATGAAATTTCAGTAAGTGAGACAGGTGAAGTTTCGGTTAAAGCACCGGCTAATCAAGAAGTTGATGTTACTGTTCCAGTAACTGTGGCTTATCCAGATAATTCGACGGATACAGTGAATGTGTCGTTCAAGGTTAATCAAAAAGATTTGGCTCAGATAGAAGCTAAAAAGGCGATTGACGATAAGTTGGCTGAGGTAATCAAAGAGCTCGAAGCAAAACGGGATGTAGCAATTGCTGAAATTGATAATAACATTTCTTTGAGAGAAGAACAGAAACAGGCTGCTAAGGCTGCTGTTACTGCCGTTGCTGGGGATGCTTTGAAAGACTTAGACAACAAGGCGATAGAAGCTAAAGAAAAAATTGATAAAGCTACGACTGTTTCAGAAATCAATGACGCTAAGACTAATGGTGAGATTAGTCTGGACAATGCAGAAGCAGTAGGCGAAAAATCTATTGATTGGACGAAGGAACAAGAGCGAGCTAAAGCAGAAGTTGAAAACAAAGCATTCGAAGCGTTGAAAAAAGTTAACAATAATCCAAATTTGTCAGAGGATGATAAACAGGCGCACTTTGACGACATTAACGCAACTAAAGAAACTGCAATTGAGGAGATCAATAATGCTGAAGATACTGAAGAAATTACGGCGGCAATTGACAAAGCGGAAATTGCATACAATGAAGATGTTATTAACGCAGCCCAACTTGATGCTTTGAATAAGCTTGAAAAAGATAGCGAAGAAACTAAGGCAGCTATTGATGCTAATCCAAACTTAACTCCGGAAGAGAAAGCAAAAGCTATTGCTAAGGTAGATGAGCTTGTTAATAACGCCGAATCTGACATTTTGTCGCAACCTACCCCAGAAAAAGTTCAAGCAGTGGAGGATAAGGCTGACAAAGATCTTGCCAAAGTAGAACTTCAAGCAGCAGCAGACGATGCGAAGAAAGGCATTGAAGCCAATCCGAATTTGACTCCAGAAGAGAAAGAATCAGCTAAGAAAGCAGTAGAAGATGCGGTTAAGGTGGCGACAGACGCTATTGATAAGGCGTCAACTCCAACCGAAGTTGACACAGCGACAAGCGATGGAGTGAAGGCTATTGATGCAGAAGAGTTTAAAGCTACTCAGAAAGATGCTAAGAACAAGATTGCCAAAGAAGCAGAATCAGCTAAGAAAGCGATTGACGACAATCAAAACTTGACTCCAGATGAGAAGGAATCAGCTAAGAATGCAGTGAAAGAGGCGGCTAAAGTAGCAACAGACGCAATTGATAAAGCGTCAACTCCAAATGCAGTTCAAGCAGAAGAGCACAAAGGTGTAGCAGCTATCAATTTGATTACTGCCAAGGCAGATGCTAAAGGTGCCGTTGCTGCTAAGTTGGCAGATGAAATCAAAAAGCTCAAAGATAAGCAAGCAGAAGCAGAAAAAGCCATCGATGCGTCAACTATGACTAATGAGGAGAAAGCAATCGCTAAGAAGGCTCTTCAAGATGTTGTAGATAAAGGAAAAGCAGATCTTGAAGATGCAGCTAGGGTAGCAACAAATGAGATTCATGAAGCTACTACTACAGAAAAAGCGAAAGCGGCGGAACTTGCTGGCGAAAAGAGCTTGACAGACACAGGTAAAGAAGCTAGAGATGCAGTTGAATTGGCTAAGGATAAAGAATTAGCTAAGGAAGCAATCCGAACAGAAAAAGAAGAAGCTACTAAAATAGTAGAGAAGCTTGCAGAAGATACGCTCAAAGCTATCAATGAAGATCCAAACTTGTCAGATGAAGTTAAGGAAGCTGAAATTAAAAAGCTAACTGACGCTGTGACAAAAACTTTAGAAACCATTCGTGACAATGCAGATAAGGCTACGCAAGAAGCAGAAAAAGCTCAAGCCCTAGCTGATCTTGAAAAAGCTAAAGAAACACAGAAAATTGCAGATAAGGCTGCGATTGATGAGTTGAATTTACTTGTGAAAGATGGTGAGCTTGAAGTTACTAAACGAGATGCTAAGAACAAGATTGCTAAAGATGCAGCCGCCGCTAAAGAAGCCATTGCAACCAATCCGAACCTGACAGATGCAGAGAAGAAAACCTTCACCGATGCGGTAGATGCAGAAGTAGCCAAAGCTAACGACGCTATTTCAGCTGCAACCAGCCCAGCAGATGTTCAAAAAGAAGAGGATGCAGGTGTTGCAGCCATTGCAGAAGATGTTCTCGACGCAGCGAAACAAGATGCGAAGAACAAGATTGCCAAAGATGCAGCCGCTGCTAAAGAAGCCATTGCAACCAATCCAAACTTGACAGATGAAGCTAAGGAAGCTGCTAAGAAAGCAGTAGATACAGATGCCCAAACTGCAACAGATGCTATTGATAAGGCGCTAAAACCAGACGCAGTTCAAGCCGAGGAAGATAAAGGCGTAGGCGCAATCGCCAAAGATGTTCTTGACGCAGCGAAACAAGATGCGAAGAACAAGATTGCTAAAGAATCCGACGCCGCTAAGTCAGCGATTGACGACAATCAAAACTTGACTCCAGATGAGAAGGAATCAGCTAAGAATGCAGTAGAAGCGGCAGCTAAGGTAGCAACAGACGCAATTGATAAAGCGTCAACTCCAGGGGCGGTTCAAGTAGAAGAGGACAAAGGTGTAGCAGCTATCAATTTGATTACTGCTAAGGCAGATGCTAAAGGTGCTATTGCTGCTAAGTTGGCAGATGAAATCAAAAAACTCAAAGATAAGCAAGCAGAAGCAGAAAAAGCCATTGATGCGTCAACTATGACTGATGCGGAGAAAGCAATTGCTAAGGAGGCTCTTCAAGATGCTGTAGATAAAGGAAAAGCAGCTCTTGAAGAAGCTGCTAGGGTAGCAACAAATGAAATTCATAAAGCTACTACTGTAGAAGATGCGAAAGCGGCTACACTTGCTGGCGAAAAGAGCTTGACAGATACAGGTAAAGAAGCTAGAGATGCAGTTGAATTGGCTAAGGATAAAGAATTAGCTAAGGAAGCAATCCGAACGGAAGAAGAAGAAGCAACTAGAATAGTAGAGAAGCTTGCAGAAGATACGCTCAAAGCTATCAAGGAAGATCCAAACTTGTCAGATGAAGATAAGCAAGCCGAAATTAAAAAGCTAACTGACGTTGTGACAAAAACTTTAGAAACCATTCATGACAATGCAACTAAGGCTACACAAGAAGCAGAAAAAACACAAGCCCTAGCAGATCTTGAAAAAGCTAAAGAAACACAGAAAATTGCAGATAAGGCTGCGATTGATGGGTTGACTTCACTTGTGAAAGATGGTGAGCTTGACGCCGCTAAACAAGATGCTAAGAACAAGATTGCTAAAGAAGTTGACGCCGCTAAGTCAGCAATTGATGCCAATCCGAACTTATCAGATGCAGAGAAGGAATCAGCTAAGAAAGCGGTAGATGCTGATGCTAAAGCTGCGACAGAAGCAATTGATGCTTCAACAAGTCCAGTCGAAGCGCAATCGGCAGAGGACAAAGGCGTAGGTTCAATCGCCCAAGATGTTCTTGACGCAGCGAAACAAGACGCTAAGAACAAGATTGCTAAAGAAGTTGACGCCGCTAAGTCAGCCATTGACTCCAATCCGAACCTGACAGATGCAGAGAAGGAATCAGCTAAGAAAGCGGTAGATGCTGATGCTAAAGTTGCGACAGAAGCAATTGATGCTTCAACAAGTCCAGTCGAAGCGCAATCGGCAGAGGATAAAGGCGTAGGTTCAATCGCCCAAGATGTTCTTGACGCCGCTAAACAAGATGCTAAGAACAAGATTGCTAAAGAATCCGATGCTGCTAAGTCAGCTATCGATACTAATCCAAACTTGACAGATGCAGAGAAGGAATCAGCTAAGAAAGCGGTAGATGCTGATGCTAAAGCTGCGACAGAAGCAATTGATGCTTCAACAAGTCCAGTCGAAGCGCAATCGGCAGAGGATAAAGGCGTAGGTTCAATCGCCCAAGATGTTCTTGACGCAGCGAAACAAGATGCTAAGAACAAGATTGCCAAAGAAGTTGACGTCGCTAAGTCAGCAATTGATGCCAATCCGAACTTATCAGATGCAGAGAAGGAAGCTTCTAAGAAAGCGGTAGATGCTGATGCTAAAGCTGCGACAGAAGCAATTGATGCTTCAACAAGTCCAGTCGAAGCGCAATCGGCAGAGGACAAAGGCGTAGGTTCAATCGCCCAAGATGTTCTTGACGCAGCGAAACAAGACGCTAAGAACAAGATTGCTAAAGAAGTTGACGCCGCTAAGTCAGCAATTGACTCCAATCCAAACTTGACAGATGCAGAGAAGGAATCAGCTAAGAAAGCAGTGGATACAGCTGCCCAAGCTGCGACAGATGCTATTGCTAAGGCATCAACTCCAGATGCAGTTCAAGCCGAGGAAGATAAAGGCGTAGGCGCAATCGCCCAAGATGTTCTTGATGCAGCGAAACAAGACGCTAAGAACAAGATTGCTAAAGAAGTTGACGTCGCTAAGTCAGCAATTGATGCCAATCCGAACCTGACAGCTGCAGAGAAGGAATCAGCTAAGAAAGCAGTAGATGCGGATGCTCAAGCTGCGACAGCCGCAATTGATGCTTCAACAAGTCCATCCGACGCACAATCAGCCGAGGATAAAGGCGTCTCAGCCATCGCTAAGGATGTTCTTGACGCAGCGAAACAAGATGCTAAGAACAAGATTGCTAAAGAGGCAGAATCCGCTAAGTCAGCCATTGACGCGAAACCAAACTTGTCAGATGCAGAGAAAGAATCAGCTAAGAAAGCAGTAGATGCGGATGCTCAAGCTGCGACAGCCGCAATTGCTAAGGCATCAACGTCAGATGCAGTTCAATCAGAGGAAGATAAAGGCGTAGGCGCAATCGCCAAAGACGTTCTTGATGCAGCGAAACAAGATGCTAAGAACAAGATTGGTAAAGAAGCAGAATCCGCTAAGTCAGCCATTGACTCCAATCCGAACTTGACAGATGCAGCTAAGGAAGCGGCTAAATCTGAAATTGATAAAGCTGTTGACGAAGTGATTGCTTTAATCAATGGTGTTAGAACTCATCAAGAGTTGGAAAAAATCAAACTTCCAATGGCAGCTCTAATTAAACCAGCTGCGAAAGTAACACCAGTGGTTGATCCAAATAACTTGACTGAAAAAGAAATTGCTCGTATCAAGGCATTCCTTAAAGAGAACAATAACCTCCCAGAAGGAACAGAGATTAATGTTTCTAAGGATGCTTCAGTGACAATTAAATATCCAGATGGAACTATTGATTTGCTATCACCAGTAGAAGTTGTGAAGCAGGCAGATAAAACTGCTCCTACGGTCGCAAATGATGGCAAAGGTAATATTGTGATTGTGCCGTCTGAAAAAGCTGTTGAGATTGTTGTTTCATACGTAGATAACAATGGTAAGCCGCAAACTGTAGTTGTTACGAAAGGTACGGATGGTTTATGGACAGCAAGTAATACAGTGGTGATTGTGGACCCTGTGACTGGGCAAGTAATCGTTCCAGGTTCTGTTATTAAGCCAGGTACAGTTGTTACAGCATACTCTAAAGACGAGGTTGGAAATAGTTCTGATTCAGCAGAAGCTGAAGTTGTGGCAGTAGACGAAAATAATTCTGCAGCAGGAGTGAAAGTTAAATCAGTTACTACAAATGCTAATAATGTTGAGAAGAAAGCTAAGCAATTACCGAATACTGGTGAGGAAGCAAATTCAGCAACTTCACTCGGATTAGTAGCTCTTGGACTCGGATTAGCACTTCTTGCAGCAAAGAGAAGAAGAGACGAAGAAGCTTAAGATAAGCTCTTCCTCAGAACTCTTTTGGAAGCCGCAATTTTCCTAGAAGATAGTAGTATGATACTCTTTTATAGCAAGGAAATTCCCTCGCTATGATTGGTAGGTATCAGTTATTATCTATCGAAACCCCAAAATCCAAAGTCATTCGACTTTGGATTTTTTTGATACGACATGCTCGTCATACCTAAAAAACAGCCTTCTCTTGCGAGAGGCTGTTTTTATGCTTTCAATCTAAAAGTCTGCGGAGCTTTTTTCAATAAAATCCAGTAACCGATGCTAACATAGGCAATCATAGCCAGGGAAACCAGCAGGATATAGGTGTGGCTGCCTACATTGATTCGGGTGTTGAGATAGGCCACCCAGTAGAGAGCACCACTGAGAAATTTATAGACAGGATTGACCACATCCATGTCATTGGTAAAAGGCTGGAGGATATAGTAGATAAAAAGGTCGTGGAAGGAAAAGAGGGCTGTCAAACTCAGTAGGAGCAGGGCAGTTAGTAGAATGGTTTCCAAACTAAAGGCAAACCGCCCCAGCACCATGATAGCCAAAAAGAGGCTGGTCGCAAAGATGAGATTGAGCTTGCAGGTTTGCAAAAATCGGTAGTTAAAACCAGCGATAATAGTCTTAGCTTCTCGATAGAAGGGATAGTGAAGCATGGAAATATCGCAGTTGACAAAGACCATTTGAGCAACCACCTTGCCCGACGAAGCTACATACATAATCATGAAGGAAAGCGGTAGGAATTGGAGCAAGTAGGCTTCCGTAAAGGAAAACGGCTCTAAAAAGTAACGAATCCCCTCCAGGGCTGCCAGAATCACCCCTACTGCCAAGACCCAGTTCCGCACCTTCTTATAGAGGATTTTTTTGTAGCGGTCAAATAGCAGAGCGTTTAGGTAGGTCATGCCAGACAGGTGGGATAGGTCTTTTCCCTTTTCTGTGCTGAGCTCTGCCTGCATCTGCAAACCCTGGCGAGTATATTCATTGCCCTTGGTCATCTCAAAAATCTTCTTATCCATTTGCAAGGACTGGTCCATGCAGTAGGAAAGATAGTCTAGGTGGTTGGTTTGTTGCTTCAAATACTTATAACTAAACCAAATCAGCAAGACTTGACAGACAAGCACAGGCAGTAAAAAGATTGGTAGTAGATGATTGCGGAAAAGGATAAGGCAGGCAATTGCTACTAAACCAGTTCCAAAGATGACCCAAGATTGCCAAGAGTTTCGACGTGCCAAAATACCTCTCTTGAATAGTGCTCGATTGAGAGCATGACCAGTAAGGCTTCCTGATGGGATAGTCAGCAATCCTAGAGGTAGATAGAGCCAATTTCCAGCAAGACTAGAAAAGATGAGCAAGGCAGGCAGGTAGGCCAGACTGGTGATAATGGGCTCTACAAAGAGTTGACTCTGGAGAAAACTAGACTGGGAAAGACCGAAATTTCGCATGAACTCTCGTTCAGGTTTGGCAATAAAAGGCTCAAAACCTCTGCCAAACCGATAGATGTAGCCAACAAAGATAGCCCACATGGAAAAGCATAGGAGCCAAGCATCTGACGGGATTTGCCAAAAGTTCAGCTGATTGTTAGATAGGAGTTTGATCCAGAAGGCAGCAATGCAAGAATAAAAGGCTAACCAAATTCCCTTGATCAGAAAGCGACTGGGGATGGAGAGGATGTGCAGGACCAAAAAGAAACCAGACTTAAAGCTGTAAGACTTGAAAATACTTTCTGGAATGCTCTTTCCCACAAGTGGCAGTTTTCGCAGGTAGTAGAAAAATCCGTTGACGGAGCGATGGAGGGCATACTTTTCCCGATACCAAAAATAACGTAGAATGGTTTTCATTGGCTCCTCCTAATCTGCTGTCAGCAAGGCAACCACTTCCTGTTCAAAGTCAGGGTCGTGGAGTTTGTTACTCGGAACTGCTTGCAATTCTTGGTGATGGAGCAAAACAATCTCGTCACAGAGGTCCTGAGCCAGCTGCAAAATGTGGGTAGAAAAGATAATGACGGAATCCTTCTTAGCTTCCCGAATTAGTTGTTTGAACTCGTGTGCAGCCACAGGGTCAAAGGAAGTCAGCGGCTCATCTAAGAGAAGGACAGGTGGCTGGACAATCAAAGACAGAAGCAACTGGACCTTGTTCTGCATACCATGGGAAAAATCCTTGAGCAGGCGATGCTGGTCTTCTTCTCCGATACCGACCAAGTTTAGCCATTCTTCTGGACTGCGAGGAGATTTGAGTTTATCCTTGTGAATGTCCATATAGAATCGGACAAACTCGTAGGCAGTCATAAAAGCAGGTAATTGTGGATAGGTCTGGGTAAAACCGATGTCTGTATTATCGTAGTCAAATGTTTCTTCGCCTTTTACAAACTGAATCGAGCCACTATCCAAGGTCAGATTTCGGGCAATGCAGTTAAACAAGGTTGTTTTACCAGCCCCGTTCCGTCCTAGCAAGCCGTAAATCTTGCCTTGTTCAAATTGAAAACTGGCATCCTCCAGAATAATCTTGTGGTCAAATTTTTTAGAAATAGAAGAAAGTTTCAGTTGCATAGCCAATCTCCTTTTGTTATATTGTTATGGATTTATCATACAACAACAAACAAAAAAATTCAAGCAAATTTTTGCTTGAATGTGATGTAAAAACTAGTAATGTAAGCTCCCTGCCACCCAGCCAGTTGCAAGACAGTAGGTAATGTTAAAGCCGCCGGTGTGGGCGTTGATGTCCAGGACCTCGCCTGCAAAGTGGAGGCCTGGGACTTTCTTGCTTTCCAAGGTTTTGGGATTGATTTCCTTGAGGTCAACGCCACCCTTGGTCACAAATGATTTGGCAAGGGACATCTTGCCTGTAATCTTGATAGGTAAGGCTTTGAGGAGGGTAACCAGTTCAGTCAGGTCTTTTTGGGAAACTTGCTTGACCTTGCTATCGTAGTTTTCAGCGAAAAAGTCTGCTAGGCGATCTGGCATGAGTTCTCTGAGGGCATTCTTGACGGATTTTTCCCTGTTGGCTTCTAAATGCTCAAACAAATCTTGTTCAGAATGGGTCGGCAGAGCATCGAGAAATGCGGTTTCGCCGCCTTTGACAAAACTAGACAGACGCAGAGCAGCGGGTCCCGACAGACCAAAGTGGGTGAAGAGCAGGTCGTGGGTGATGACATGCTTGCCGTAGGTCAGAGTGACGTCGTCCAGGGAAATGCCTTGGAGCTTCTTGTGGGGGAAGTCGGTCAGAACGGGGCTTTCAGCGGCCTCAATCTCCGTGACTTCCAGCTTGAAGTGGCGGGCAATGTCGTGACCAAAGCCAGTCGAGCCAGTGGAGGGATAGGTCTTGCCGCCAGTGGTGACAATCAGCTGGGGAGCTGTAAAGGTCTCCTCGCTGGTCTTGACATGGAAGAGGTCGTCAATCTTGCGGACGGAAACCACCTCAGTTCCTGTGCGGATATCCACGCCATTTTCCAGCATCTTCATTTCCAGGCACTTGATAATGGTCTGGGAACGGTCGGTGGTCGGAAAGACACGGCCGTGGTCCTCGACCTTGAGCTTGACCCCATTTTCCTGAAAGAAATTCATAATGTCATGGTTGTCAAACTGAGAAAAGACACTGTATAGAAAGCGGCCATTTCCAGGAATGCCAGCCAGCAGGTCTTCCAAAGTACCGTTGTTGGTCACATTGCAACGGCCGCCACCTGTGCCAGACAGTTTCTTGCCCAAACGCTTGTTTTTTTCGAGGAGTAGGGTCTTCTTGCCGTAAAAACTGGAAGAAATAGCGGCCATCATGCCCGCAGGTCCCGCTCCGATAATAATGGTATCTACTGTATTCATGCCTTTATTGTATCATATTTTCATCAAGAAAGTAGTTTGAGTCTTTGCTATGATTTGTGGAGTTTTTCCTTGAAATTGCGGAAGACCATTGACGGGATAGGGGAGTATACTTAGACTAAGGGAAATTAGTTTTTATCAAGAGCCTGTATGTACAAGCAAAGTATTTTTTTTGGAGGCTGCATTGTGAATCCAGGTTCTAACAATTCCGTCTGTAGTATGAAAGAAAGTAGGTAGAAGAATGGTAACTGAGCAAAGAGAGTATCGTTTTCCAGAAGGTTTTTTGTGGGGCTCCTCCACTTCAGGGCCTCAAAGTGAGGGAAGCGTAGCTGGTGATGGAAAGGGGTGGAATAACTGGGATTACTGGTACAGTCAGGAACCGGAGCTCTTTCAACAGCAAATAGGACCAGAACAAACATCGACTTTCTATGAACATTTCCAGTCAGATTTGGATTTGTTGGTGGAAACAGGTCATAGTATTTTTCGCACCTCTATACAGTGGTCACGTCTGATTCCGGAAGGGATAGGCGAGGTCAATCCGCAAGCTGTGGAGTTTTATAGGGCTGTATTTGCAGGTATTCGAGAGCGTGGGATAAAGCTTTTGGTCAATCTTTATCATTTCGATTTGCCTTATGTCTTACAGGAAAAAGGGGGCTGGGAAAATAAGGAGATCGTCTGGGCCTATGAGGCTTATGCTCGCCAGTGTTTCAGTCTCTTTGGAGATCTGGTGGATCATTGGATCACCTTTAATGAACCCATTGTTCCAGTAGAATGTGGCTATCTAGGAAGCTATCATTATCCTTGCAAGGTGGATGCAAAGGCAGCAGTGATCGTAGCGTATCACACTCAACTGGCTAGTTCTTTGGCTGTTCGGGCCTGTCACCAACTACACCCAGACCACAAAATTTCCATTGTTCTTAATCTTACTCCTGCCTATCCAAGAAGTCAGAGTCCAGAAGATTTACAGGCAGCGTGGATTGCTGAGCTATTTCAAACGAGAAGTTTTTTGGATCCATCTGTTTTGGGACAATACCCAAGGGAACTGGTTGACATTCTTGAAAAACACGGTTTACGTCCAGAAACCACAGAGGAGGAATTGACTATTATCAAAGAAAATAGGGTTGACTTTCTGGGAGTAAATTATTACCAGCCCCTGCGCGTGCAGGCTCCTTCAGAAGATGGATGGAACGGAGAAGCTACTTTCCTATCCCAATATTTCCAGCCTTATGATAAGCCTGACAAGAAAATCAATCCCCATAGAGGCTGGGAAATTTATGAAGAAGGGCTGTACGACATTGCCAAAAATATCCAGGAAAACTATGGGAATATCGAATGGTTGGTAACGGAGAACGGTATGGGAGTTGAAGGGGAGGATGTTTTTGAAGAAAATGGCATGATTCAGGATGACTATCGGATTAAATTCATGGAAGACCATTTGATTCAGCTCCATCGAGGTATTGAAGAAGGAGCGAACTGTAAGGGCTATATGGTCTGGACATTTATTGACTGCTGGTCTTGGTTAAATGCCTATAAAAACCGATACGGTTTGGTCTCGCTTGACCTCCAAACTCAGAAGCGTACCGTTAAAAAATCTGGATATTGGTTCAAGCAAGTGAGTGCTAAAAATGGTTTTATTAGATAGAATGTATATTTCGTTTCTACATAACATTGCATTGAGATAAGATGCTTTTGAGGTTTGTGATTATCCACTAATGCTTGGTAAGAAAATTCCCCTAGATTTGACAGGGATAGGGTTCTGTGGTAATATTTTAATGATACAAACTATGAGAAATGTAAGTACCGAGGATATTATGGGAATCGAAAAAACAGTCAGTGAGTTAGCTGAAATTTTAGGAGTGAGCCGGCAGGCTATGAATAATCGTGTCAAATCACTTCCTGAAGAATTTGTAGATAAAAATGACAAGGGTGTGACCGTTGTAAACCGTGCTGGCTTGATTAAGTTGGAGGAAATCTACAAAACAACCATTTTTGAAGATGAGCCGATTAGCGATGAAGTCAAGCATCGTGAATTGATGGAAATTTTAGTTGACGAGAAAAATGCTGAAATCATCCGCTTATATAGTCAATTAAAAGCCAAAGATAAGCAACTTGCCGAAAAAGATGAACAACTCAAGGTTAAAGATGTGCAGATTGCTGAGAAGGATAAACAGTTAGATCAGCAACAGCAATTGACACTAAAAGCTATGGCCGATAAGGAAGTTCTCAAGTTGGAATTGGACGAAGTTAAAGCACAGGCAGAAGAAGTGCAAGCTAAAGGCTTCTTTGCACGTTTGTTTGGGAAATAAAAAGGTCCGGGGGACCTTTTTATCATGAGCTTGGAAACAAGAGAGCGAATAAAGGTCTGGGGGAGTGAAACAGTCTGGGGATAGACAGTTTCAGCCCGCGCTTGGAAATAGGAAAGCAAATCAAAAGTAAGAAATCAAGCTCCACTTAGGAACTTGATTTTTTCTATACTCCATCCATTACTTTCTCAATCTTTCATCCTTGATGAAGGCTTGCAATTCTTGCTAGAATATGGGACACTAGAATCATGAAAAAGATACAACGTGAATTTCAAAAAATATATTACAACTTAGACAAAATCCTTTTGCTCTTTTTTACCCTGTTTACCTTTATGGAATTTGTTTGGATACCGCTCAATTCATGGATTTCTGAGGGACTCTTAGCTATGACAGGGCATGCCTACCTTTCACCGACGAATTTGTTGTCGGTGTTTGCTGAAAATCTGCTCGTGACAGGCTTGTTTATTCTCCTCTTTTTTGTCAACATTGCCATTGCCTACCTAGAATTAGCTCTATTGTTCACAGGGGTTTGGCAACTGTTGGATGAAAAAGTCAAGCACCTCCCCGACTATTTACGGGATGTACGAGATAGTATGGTGGCGATTATCCGTCACAGTAGCCTACCAAAGGTTCTATTTCTGCTCTTTTACTCAGTTATTCTTCTCCCATTTTTACGCCGAGTATTAAATATCTATTATTTTAATAAAATCGTAGTGCCCCAATTTATCGTAGATTACCTATCCAATACAGTCTGGCTAGGAATATTGATTTTGGTCTTCCTCCTCTTGTTCTTCTGGCTTGCGGCACGCTTCATGTACGCTCTGCCAAACATTTATTTTGAACACAGGGGTGTGAAGGAGTCTATCGCTTATTCTTGGGAGAAGACCAGAGGCAGAAAGCAAATCGGTTCATTGTTCCGTCTAATTTGGTTGATCACTTTTCCAGTTCTCCTATTTACAGGAGTAGGAGGACTATTCTATCTTGTGCAACTATTAGCAGAGCATTTTGTACCAAGTACTTCTTACTGGCTGGCAGTTGTCTGTTACGCACTTCTAAAATTAGCCTACTACGGAGTAGTCGCACTCTTCATGATGGGATTTGTCAGCCTCCTAACAGGAAAACAACTCCCAATCTACCGCCGTAAACGCCTCCGTCATCACCTTCGACTAGCCATTTTGCTCGTATCTGGTCTGGTGTTCGGTACCCAAGGAGCGCTTGCCCTCTACTTTCCCTTTGACACTTTGCCGGTTACCATTTCTCACCGAGGTGTCGATGACGGCAATGCTGTCCAGAACTCTATTGAAGCCCTAGAGAAAACTTCTCAGCTCAAACCAGACTACATTGAGATGGATGTTCAGGAGACAAAGGATGGTCAGTTTATTGTCATGCATGATACGGATTTATTGGCTTTGACGGGCAATCCCGGAGGTACACATGACTATACTCTTGCAGAGTTGACAGGGATGACTGCATCAGAAAACGGCATGACAGCTCCAGTTCCTTCTTTTGATGAATATCTTGAAAAAGCGGATGAGCTAGGACAAAAATTATTGGTAGAAATTAAAGTGACCAAGGCAGACTCACCAAACCTCACCCGTAATTTCTTACAAAAATACGGTCAACGTTTGATTGCCAAAGGGCACCAAATGCAATCATTAGATTACCATACCATTATTGAAATAAAGCAGTATAGCGAGAAATTAGTATCCTTCTTTATTCTTCCGTTCAACTCCATCTATCCGACGACGGTTGCTGACGGCTATACTATGGAGTATACCTCGCTGGATCAAAATTTTATGACCAAGTCTTGGATTCGCGGTAAGTCAGTGTATGCTTGGACACCAAATGATGAGGAGAGTATGACTAAGATGTTGCTGCTACAAGTGGACGGCATCATCACTGACAACATGACCGACCTCCAAAGTCTGATGGAGGAAATGAAAGAGAATCGACGCTATCCAGACCTCTTTTTCCAGCAATTCCAGTCTTTGATTTATAATTTTGAATAAAAAAATCGCGAGAGGAGAGTATGAACTGCTCCCTGTCAAGTGGACAATGAAATAATAAAAGATTAGGCGACGGCCTTGTTCCTCATTTCAAGAGGGGCAAGGCCGTTGTTGCGTTCTTGAAATCGTTGATGATTATAAA
>NZ_JAOTGL010000007.1:0-83896 GCF_044427045.1 Streptococcus sp. 2022WUSS135 | reverse complement strand
AATGGCTTGAACACCTTTATTGTATCGCGTTTGGAGTTTTTTGGTATAACCTTCGTCGCGCACCCGCATAGCGGGTGGTTTATTTGTCACGCACCTTACGGAGCGTGACGGACTAAAAGTCACATAACAAAAATAGCTTAGAATCAACGTTTCTAACGATGCAATTCTAAGCTATTTTTTAGGCTTTTTATACGAAAACTCAAAGTTAGTGTCAACATCTCAGCGCAGTGGTTGATTGGGTTTAACAGTCCAGTGGACTATTTTAGCCCGAGCCAACTGCTTGGAAGTGAGGGGAACTCTTTTTGACCTAGTCGAATCTTTCCCACTCCCCTTACATCGAAGTAATAAAAGTCAACTAAATGACGATATTTGTATTATAGACAATATCTAGGTAATACTTCTCTAATATTTTACCCTTCTATTCTAGCGAAAGAGGCGTATTATCGTCACTTTCACTATCGCTGTTACTCAAAAATTCGAGGTAGGCGATCTGTCAAAAGACAAACTACCTCGTAATTTATGGTTCCGATGCGATCAGCCCACTCCTGAACAGAGATCGTTTTATCTCCATCTTGACCGATTAGGGTGACTTTTTGACCAAGTGGATAAGCATGAGGTAAACGAATGGTGATCTGATCCATCGAAATACGCCCTACAATTTCACAGGCCTGCCCATCGACTAAGACTGATAAGCCTTGTAAGCTTCGTACGAGACCATCTGCATATCCTATCGGAACGGTCGCAATCCATTCTGAGTCGGTGCTGTGATAAGTAGCTCCGTAGCCAATTGTTGTGCCAGCTTCAACCTGCTTTACATGAACAATTTCAGATACGAGAGATAAGGCTGGTTGAACCTCAAACGGGAGTTCTAGTACTCGTCCACTTGGATTAAGTCCATAAAGAATGTTTCCCAAACGAACCAGGTTAAATACTGTATCAGCATGCCAAATGCTTGTTGCTGAATTGCTGGCATGAATCCAGCGCGGAGTAATTGGTAGAACATCCAAAAATTCTTTAAAAACAGACAGTTGACTCTCGAAGTGCGCCTGATCAACCTCATCCGCAGTAGCAAAATGAGTATAGACTCCTTCGATGTCATACTCTAATTCTTCAAGGATAGCAATCGCTTGTAGCAAATCGGCTATTTTTCTAAAACCAATCCGCCCCATACCAGTATCTAGCTTAAGATGGACAGTTAGACCAGATAAATCCGCCTCTAAGTCTTTTGCATCTTGCAACCAGTCCAGACTGGCAACTGTCACACTGATATTGAGTTGATGAGCTACTGGTAAAAAACGTACAGGAACCACTCCTAAAATCAAGATAGGATGCTCGATACCTGCTTTACGTAGCTCTAATGCTTCATCCAAATTCGAAACACAAAAGCCAGCTGCTTGACTGGATAGCTTTTTCGCTACCGCAACAGCTCCATGACCATAAGCATTCGCCTTAACAACAGCAAACGCTTCGGTCTTCGGGGGCAAGTTGGTCATTACTTGCTCGAAATTTTCCGCAATCGCATCTAAGTTAACACGAATTTGCGTGGGTCGATGTTCACTTTCAATCATCTTTCTCCTCCAAAATCACACTAGCTTGTACAAAATTTCCTGAATGGCTAATGCTGAGCCAAATATTCCCATCAAAGGGACTCTTCGTCACATAGGGAACTCCTTTGCTGGTATTCAGAATTTCAATATCATGAAATCCTATCTTACCAATACCTGTCCCCAAGGCCTTGGTCAGCGCTTCTTTGGCTGACCAACGTCCAGCTAAATATTCTAACTGACGGCGACCAGACAGACTTTGATACCGTTCAAATTCTTTCTCTGTGAGAATCTTTTTGGGAAACCCTTGGTGTTTGATTCTGGCACTTTCAATCGCCTCCATCTCCTGAAGGTCAATGCCATGTCCTACTATCATTAATCGGTCTCCTTTTGCATAGTCATTTCATTTATCAAAATAAACGAACTGACTCTAGTGACTTGTCTAAAAATTGCAAAAGGACTGGACAGCCGTCCAGTCCACGCGTCATTCCTATTTACGGCCGTGACAATTTTTAAATTTCTTGCCAGATTGGCATGGGCATGGATCGTTACGATCAACACCTTCAAAAGATACATTCTCCTGAATTGCATGCGATTGGTTCGGCATAATATTCTTAACAGCTGTCGTATGTGCTTCTTGACTTGTGCGCTCACGCTCAATATTGTCATGAATTTGCGCCTTCATCATCAAGCGGGTTACTTCAAACTCGATAGCCCCAATCATATCGTTAAACATAGTAAATGCTTCTGATTGATATTCAACGATTGGATTGTTTTGAGCGTATCCACGAAGACTGACTGCATTGCGCAATTGATCCAAGGCATCAATATGGTCTGTCCATTTGTTATCCACAACACGAAGGATAAGAACTTTCTGGAATTCGCGTACACGTTCTTCATCGCGTAATTTTTTCACTTGCGAATCATAGACTCTCAAGGCACGTTCATAGAGCTCTTCGACAATCTCTTTCTGATTCATTGCTTCAAAAGTAGCTTTACTCAAGGTATCATCTTCAACGAGATTTGCATGCGCAAATTTGATAATGCCATCAATAGCTTCATCTTTCGAACCAAGGAAGTGACCAGCAACTTGGCGTTCAATCGTCCGTTTCATCATCGCTTTGATTTCAGGAGCCAAATCACGGTCAGCAGTAATAACATCCTGGCGTTGGCGATAGATGATTTCACGTTGCTCACGCATCACATCGTCATATTGAAGGACTTGTTTACGTGAGTCGTAGTTGTTCCCTTCCACACGCTTCTGAGCAGATTCAACTTGACGCGTCAACATTTTAGACTTGATAACAGACTCTTCTTCTGTTAGATTCATACGCTCCATAAATACTTTGATGCGTTCTGAACCAAAGCGTTTCATCAAGTCATCTTCGAGAGATAGATAGAATTGTGATTCACCTGGGTCACCTTGACGACCTGAACGTCCACGAAGCTGGTTATCAATACGACGACTTTCATGGCGCTCAGTACCAATAACACATAGCCCACCAAGTTCACGTACACCTGGACCTAACTTAATATCGGTACCGCGTCCCGCCATGTTGGTCGCAATAGTGACCGCACCACGCTGACCAGCATTCATAATAATCTGCGCTTCACGATAGTGGTTTTTAGCATTCAATACTTCGTGAGGGACACCTGCAGCTACCAATTTTTGAGAAATCAAATCAGAAGTTTCAACCGCAACTGTACCGACCAAGACAGGTTGCCCTTTCTCATAGCGTCTCTTCACATCAGCAATAACGGCATTGAATTTGTATTCTAGACTTGGATAGAGTAAATCTTCGTGGTCAACACGCGCGATTGGGCGGTTGGTTGGGATTGGTACAACACGGATGTTGTAGATTTCACGGAATTCTTCCTCTTCTGTTTTACCAGTACCCGTCATCCCTGATAATTTTTTATACATACGGAAAAGGTTTTGGTAGGTAATCGAGGCACTTGTCTTAGACTCGTTTTGAACCGGTACACCTTCCTTAGCTTCGATGGCTTGGTGAAGTCCATCAGAATAGCGACGACCTTCCATCGTACGACCTGTAAATGGATCGATAATCATGACCTCTTGGTCTTCATTGACCAGATAGTCAATATCATAGGTCATAATGTAGTTGGCACGAAGTGCATTATCCAAGAAATGGGTAATGGCTACATTTTCAATATCGTAGAGGTTATCTAACTTGAAGAATTTCTCTGCTTTGTCAATACCTGAATCAGACAGACCAATCGTTTTAGATGGAATGTCAATGATGTAATCTTCTGTTGTCAAAGATTTAACAAGATTATCTGCCAAGAAATACAACTGGTTTGTTTCAGAACCTTGTGCACCAGATACAATCAACGGCGTACGAGCTTCGTCAATCAAGATTGAGTCAACTTCATCGACCAAGGCGTAATTGAGAGGACGTTGAACCATGTCTTCTGCGCGAACAACCATATTGTCTCGGAGGTAGTCAAAACCAATCTCTGAGTTGGTCGAATAAGTAATATCGCAGTTATAGGCCTCACGTTTTTCCAAGGGTGATTTAGCAGCTAAGTTGATACCAACTGATAGACCAAGCCATGAGTACAATTCACCCATTTCAGTCGCATCACGAGTAGAAAGATACTCGTTAACCGTCACTACGTGAACACCTTGACCAGACAAGGCATTCAAATAAACAGGCATCGTTGCAGTCAGAGTTTTACCTTCACCTGTACGCATTTCTGGAACGTCACCGTTGTGAAGAACGATTCCTCCCATAACCTGAACCTTGTAGGGATAGAGGCCCAATACGCGACGAGCTCCTTCACGGACTACCGCATAAGCTTCGTACAAAAGATCGTCGAGGGATTCGCCGTTATTGTATCGCTCCTTAAATTCTGCTGTCTTAGCTTGCAACTGTTCATCAGTCAGCGCTTCCATTTCATCGGCATACGAGAAGACCTTGTCTGCCATTTTCTCAAGTTTTCTTAGCTCTCCCTTATCATTTTCAATGAGAGAACGAAGTACATTTGTTACCATATCATTCATCCTATTTCAGTTTTAGTCAATAATATATTGTAGCAGAAAACTAGGCAATTTTCAAGGTTTGGCACTAGGATACAGCCTAAATAAATGAAAATGCTAGCTTAATATTACTATTTTTACCACAAAACACCTCCTAGTCACAATAACTCCTAGGAGGTGAAAAATTTATGAAATTTTAAATGAGGAATCTGCGATATATCGGAGATTTAGAAATTCATTAAAAGCTCAGTTATCATATTATTCAGTTAATAAAAGCTCACATGAATAATTTTCTACACAAAGCTAAATATTATCTTCAACCTGTGTTAATATATTATTTTCCTCGAGAAAAATATCTCATGAAGAAACTAGTAGATAAAGCTACCCAAATTGTTACTAAGCTGTTAAGTACATTTTCCGAAGTAAAGACCTCTTTTTTCTCTGTCTCTTGATTCTCAATTGTTGCATTTGAATCGACCACTTTTTCTTCCTCAACAGAATTGTTACTACGTTCAAGAGAGGCAGGCACTTTCACCTCACTAGCTACTGCACTTCTCTCTTGAGGAGAAGTTGTAACGCCTACAGGCTCAACTGTTGAAATTGCTTCTCCAAGCACAGACTGGGGTTGAATCACCGTGGCTGAACCAGCATCTTGAACATGAATATCTGATGTCGGAACAGAACCTGCCTCATGAGTATTTGCTTCAACTCCATTTGACACAGTTACAGCTACTTCTTTGTCTAAACGTTCATTTTTAGGAACCTCTAAAGTAGGCGAGACAAAACTCACTTGTGGAGCAGAAACCCGTGATTCAGCTACTTCTTGACTAGCTGTCACCGTCTCTGTAGGAGTTGTTTCCGGTGAAGGTTGAGACGCTGAATTACTTTCAACTACACTTGATTCTGTTACTTCTGTTGCCACATCTGTAGAAATAGTTTCCGATGAAGGTTGGGATGCTGAACTACTCTCAGCTACACTTTGTTCTGTTACTTCTGTTGCCGCATCTGTAGGAGCAATTTCTGATGAAGTTGGGATTTCAGAACTTACTTGTGGAGCAGAAACCGGTGAGTCAGCTACTTCTTGTTTAGCTACCACCACCTCTGTAGAAATAGCTTCCGGTGAAGTTGGGGATGCTGAATTATTCTCAGCTACACTTGGTTCTGTTACTTCTGTTGCTACATCTGTAGGTGTTGTTTCTGATGAAGTTGGGATTTCAGAACTTACTTGTGGAGCAGAAACCGAAGTTCCAGCCATTTCTTGACTAGTTGTTACTGCCTCTGTAGAATTTGTTTCCGGTGAAGTTGGGGATGCTGAATCACTCTCAACTACACTTGATTCTGTTACCTCATCTGCAGGAGCTGTTTCTGATGAAGTTTGGATTTCAGAACTTACTTGTGGAGCAGAAACCGAAGTTCCAGCCATTTCTTGACTAGTTGTTACTGCCTCTGTAGAATTTGTTTCCGGTGAAGTTGGGGATGCTGAATCACTCTCAACTACACTTGATTCTGTTACCACCTCGGCAGAATTAGTTTCCGGTGAAGTTGGGGATGCTGAAATTACTTGTGGAGAGGAAACTGTATTAACCTGCGCTTCACTCGATTCTTTGGATGCAACCTCAACATGTGGTAATTTATCATCATTTTCTTCCTTAGAATCAACTGTATTCTGAGCTGTTTCTGAACTCGGTGAAACCATCTCTGTATTTCCTAAAGATGAAGTCTCTGTTTTATCCTCTAACTCAGTTTTAGCTTGTGGTACCTTAGGAGCTGGTGTTTGTTGAGAAGGAGCAGCTGAGATTGTATCCTGTGTTGAAGAATTTCCTTCTAGAAGCTCCTCAGATTGCTGTGCAGAATTAACACTTGGAGCTGAAGCATCCTTGGAATTTTGGGTGACTTCATCAGAATTAGCTTGTTTTTCTTCCTTCAAAGGACTTAATTGATTTTCAGAAACATTGTGATTGTCTTTGATAATGGCAGGATCTTCTTGAAGCTTTTTACCCTCCATTATTGCCAGATAAGTTTTATAATCATCTCCGTCTTCAAAATTTGCTGCAGCCTCTTTATCTAATTGCGATAAGAAACCTTTATTATTTTTCATAGAATTTTTAATTTCAGCAAATTCTTTTTCCGTGATATTTACAGATTTATTCAACTTGTCAATATCAGATACCACTGATTTCAAAATATATTCATAGCCATTTTTATGATCTAAATTTAAATCTTTTTTCTTTGCCTCTTCTATTTTTTCTTGCAAAACTTTGTAAATGTCTAATAAATGTTTTTTATTTTCTTGTGACACATATTTTGGCTCAACATATGCAATATGATCCAAACCAACCAAGGACTTTTCTTTGTTGAACAACAGTAAATCTGCTGTTTTTTGCCTCATAGCCCATTCTTCATATTCCTTGTTAATAACCATATAGTTATTTTGGCCTAATGGCAGTTTTTCTAGCTCTTTGCTATCAACTTCTTGATAACTATCTTTCCCGATATCATTAAAATGCTGGTCCGAATAAACAGTTTTCTGACCAATTCCTCGGACCCCTGTTGCGTCGATAGTATGCCATTTTCCATCATAGAATACTCGAGTTGTTGCGTGAGCATCACCTTTAGCATTTACTCCTGTAACCACATAGGCTGGGAACCCCATGAAATTAAATGCTCGCGCCGCCGTTGTACTAAAACCAACACAGGTTGCTAATTTTCTTTGAGTAACAGCAAACAAATCTGAGGCAAAATAGTAAGATAAACCAGCTTTATTAATTCCAGTTGTATTAGCAGCCTCCCAATCATAATGAACCTTATTAGCCATGCTTAAAACAAAAGTTTTAACCTTCTCACTGTCTGTTGGTTGAATACTAGCTTTTGATTCTTGAATCATTTTAAGAATCGTATCATCATTGGCAGCAAAGAGGTTTTTAGTAACATTCATTTTATTGACTATGTCGCTTACCCTTGCGTCTCGACCAAAGCCAAAATGACTATACTCGTTAAAAAATTTATTGTCAACAGAATACCCATGAGAATAGATTGTCAAGTTGTCATTCAGTACTCTAGCATGATTATCAGCTGTTTTGAGACCGGCAGCATCCAATAACTGTCTTTTGGTTGATTCAACATGAATTGGAAAGAGCGCATGAATCCTTTGAGCTGCATAATTTGTGATAGTATTATTCAGATTAGCTTGGTCACCTCTAAATTGTAATTCCTGAACTTTCTGCTTATACTCTTCTGGGCTATTAACAAGAATATCACCCTTGTTCATAACAAGAATATGTGGAGATTCATGAATATTTTGGGTAACTTTACCATTGATTACCAAAAAATCGTTGTTTTTACCAAATTCCTCTAGTTCTTTCCGAGTAGATAATGTCCCAACTCGATTCTCAAGTCCTAATTTAAAAACATTGAATCGTCGGTCCAAGGGGTATTCGTTCAATTTTTCAGAAAATATTTTCCAGTCCAGAACCTCTATTTTATTGGTATTTTTTTGTGATTGTAAATGTGAGTTTTCATCTGCAAAAACAACCGGTTGTGATGCTCCGATAGATGCAAGCGCAAGAACCGAAGTAGAAAGGGTAAGCGTCAAAATAAGCCAGCGCTTACCATGCTGTTGAATTGGAATCATAAGTCCTCCATATAAATACTTCTGAGAATAATTTCCCAGCCTAAAATTTGCATTCCAATTGTAACACTTTTAACTATCTTTTTTCTGCTATCTATCTGTGCTTTCCCTGTTTTTATAGACTTTAGTATCTCTGCATCATTACTTTAGATATAGCGTTTTCATACAATTGGGAAACAACAACTTTCCTCTGGTAAAAAAACATCACTACACTATCGCTAATAAAAAGATTTTCAACCTTGCTCATGAATAATCATCAAGAATTGTGGAACTTGTTTTTCTTTTTCATACCCGATGAACTCCAACAATGGCCAACTCTAATCTTTTATAGTCATCATTGGTTTTTGAGGCACTGTTTCGACCCAACAACTTAAATTGAAGAGTTGTTGACGAACTCTTTTTAAGCTGGTCTGATTCTTTCCTACTCCCAAAGATTGCCTTGATTAACGAACGGCTATCTCTTATGAATACAGTTTTTTAGATAAAAATAGGCGAGAGTTACATGAAAACTCTCACCTCACTGTCAAGTTATTGTGATAATAAAACAACTTCACCCAATATTCTTCTTCAATATATCTATCGCAAAAGTACAAATGAATCTGTTCTCATAGATAATTATGAATTTCTTGACACTTGTTTTGCCAAAGCAAAGTTTCCAAGAGTTGCAGAACCATTTTCAGCAACAGCTGGCGTTACGATATATTCTTTGACATCTGGTGTTGGGAGATAATCGTTCATCAAACCGACAAACTTCTCACGTACACGATTAAGCATGTGCTCTTGAGCCATAACTCCGCCTCCAAATACAATTACTTGCGGACGATAAAGCAAGGTTGCCTGTACTGCTGCTTGAGCAATGTAGTAAGCCTGCACGTCCCAAACATCTGAATTTAACTCGATTAATTCACCACGAATACCTGTACGACCTTCAAGAGAAGGACCTGCAGCTAAGCCTTCCAAACACCCATTATGGAATGGACACATTCCTTTAAATTCATGTTTTACATCGTAAGGGTGTAGGGCAATGTAAGTATGACCTGCTTCGGTATGACCCAAGCCACCGATAAACTCACCATTCTGAATGGCACCTGCACCAATACCTGTACCGATTGTATAGTAAACTAAACTCTTTACTCCTTTACGAACCAGGGTTTCACCAAATGCCGATGAATTCACATCTGTCGTGAAATAAAATGGAATATTAAATTCCTTAGCAATCAGACCAAGTAAATCAATATTTGACCAGTGTGGTTTTGGTGTCGAAGTGATGTAACCATAAGTCTGTGAGTTTTGATCAATATCGATTGGACCGAAAGAACCTATCGCAATACCTGCCAAACGATCTTCATAGCGCTTGAAGAATTCAACCGTTCTCTCAATCGTTTCATAAGGAGTTGTCGTTGGAAATTGCGTTTTTTCAACAACTTGGAATTGTTCATCACCTACGGCACAAACAAACTTTGTACCACCCGCTTCCAAGCTACCATATAATTTTGTCATTTGATTGTCTCCAAAAATTTTATCACTAGCATTATACCATAGAAACAAACAGAGGAAAAAGGCTATTCCACCTTTTTCCTACTCCTTGTTCAATAAAATTAAGATTCCTTAAAATCGGATTATGATTCTTATTTAGCTACTTTCAAGAAGTTTGCTCCGTGAGCAATTGTTCCTTCAGCAAGCGTAGAAACTTCAGCAAAATCAGCTGTATTGGTCACGATGATCATGGTTGTATCATCAAGACCGGCTTCAGCAATTTTCGCAGCATCGAATTTAGCGATTGGAGTACCAGCTTTTACTTTATCACCAGCTGCTACTAATTTTTCAAATCCGTTACCGTTCATTGATACAGTGTCAATACCGATGTGAATTAAAAGTTCAGCACCAGACGCTGTTTTCAATCCGTAAGCATGGCCTGTTTCAAAAGCAATTGTTACTTCTGCATCTGCTGGGGCGTAAACAACACCCTCAGAAGGTTTAACAGCCAAACCTTTACCCATAGCTCCTGATGAGAAGACTGGGTCATTAACATTTTCAAGAGCAACTACATTACCTGAAAGTGGAGATACAAGAGTTTCTTCAGGAAGCAAAGCTGTTGTAGCTTCGTCAGCTAAAGTCGCTGTTTCCTTTGCTACAGCTGATATTTTACCAGCAACCGGTTCCTCATCTTCATACCCGAAGAGATATGTCAAAGCGAAACCTGCCGCGAATGATACAGCAACCATGAGCAAGTATTGTGGTAATTGTCCGTCAACATAAAGAAGTGTACCAGGAATGATAGTGATACCGAAACCTGTACCTGCAAGACCAAGAAGTGAAGCTACCATACCGCCAAGAGCACCCGCTGCCAATGACAAGAAGAATGGCTTACGGAAACGCAAGTTAACACCGAAGATAGCTGGCTCAGTAATACCGAGGAAGGCTGCAAGAGCCGCTGGGAAAGCAAGAGCTTTCAATTTAGCATTCTTAGTTTTCACACCAACCGCTACTGTAGCAGCACCTTGTGCTGTCATCGCTGCTGTGATAATAGCGTTGAATGGGTTCTCACCAGTGTTTGCTACCAATTGTGATTCAAGCAAGTTGAAGATATGGTGAACACCAGATACCACGATAACTTGGTGAATACCACCGATAAGGAGACCACCAAGACCCATTGGCAAGTTCAAGATTGCTTGTGTACCTACCAAGATGTAGTTTTCAACTACGTGGAAGACTGGACCAATTACGAAGAGACCAAGGATAGACATCACCAAGAGAGTAATGAACGGAGTTACCAAGAGATCAAGTACTTCTGGAACAACCTTGCGGACTGCTTTTTCGAATTGGGCACCAACGATACCGATGATGAAGGCTGGCAATACTGAACCTTGCAAACCAACAACTGGAATGAAGCCAAAGAAGATTTGTGGAGTCACATCGCCACCTGAAGCAACTGCCCAAGCGTTTGGCAATGAGCCAGAAATCAACATCATACCAAGAACAAGACCGATTGTTTGGTTACCACCGAATACACGGAAAGTTGACCATACAACCAAGGCTGGCAAGATGATGAACGCTGTATCTGTTAAGATTTGAGTATAAGTGATGAAGTCAGCGTTCCATTCTGTAACACCAAGAGCTCCCATGATTGCTTCTTGTGTCAAAAGACCACGAAGGCCCATGAAGAGACCTGTTGCCACAATCGCAGGAATGATTGGAACGAATACATCACCGAAAGTACGGATAGCACGTTGGAAAGCATTGCCTTGTTTAGCAGCTTCAGCTTTTTGTTCACCAGTAGTCGCTGTTGGCAAACCAAGGGCAACCACTTCATCGTAGATTTTGTTTACTGTACCAGTACCAAAGATAATTTGGTATTGACCAGAGTTGAAGAAAGCACCTTGTACTTTTTCGATGTCTTCGACTGTATCCTTGTCGATTTTTCCTTCATCAACAACCATAACACGAAGGCGAGTCGCACAGTGAGCAACACTGCGTACGTTCTCACGTCCACCAAGGGCGTCAATGACTTTTTTTGCAATTTCTGTATTATTCATCTTGCAAAAATCTCCTTATTAAATATTTTTTTAATTTTTTTGAAAGTGTTTTCAAACTTTCGATGGTTTTATTATATCACTTTTATAAAATATGTCAAACGTTTATCACATTTTGTTTCAATTTTATCCAAAAACATTGTTAAAACTTGATTTTTTACAAGAAAACGTTTACTATATTAATGAAAAACTAGAAAATTTGGAGAAAATTATGGCATTTACAACAGAGGAGCGTTACAGGGCTTATGCTGACTGGACATCCGAATATATTGAAAAAATAAAGAAGAATACAGAGAGTTCTCCTTGGAGGACAAATTTCCATATTGAAACACCACATGGACTGTTAAATGACCCAAATGGATTTTCTTATTTTAATGGAAAGTGGACGCTTTTTTACCAATACTTCCCATTCGGTGCTGCGCACGGATTAAAATCTTGGGTCCATACAGAGTCAACAGATTTGGTCCATTTTGAAGAAACTGGTACGGTTATGTACCCAGATACACCACTTGATAGCCACGGTGCCTACTCTGGATCTGCCATGGAATTTGACGACAAGCTCTTCCTCTTCTATACTGGAAATGTCCGCGATGAAAATTGGGTTCGCCATCCATACCAAATCGGTGCCTTGATGGATAAAGATGGTAAGATTGAAAAGATTGATAAAGTCTTGATTGAACAACCAGAAGATACCACCGACCATTTCCGTGATCCACAAATTTTCGACTATAAAGGGCAATATTACGCTATCGTCGGTGGACAAAATCTGGATAAAAAGGGAATTGTCAAACTTTATAAAGCTGAAAATAACGACTACCTCAACTGGTCCTATGTTGGTGACCTAGATTTTGCCAACGATATGACCGCTTATATGATGGAATGCCCAAATATAGCGTTCGTCGGTGAGCACCCCATCCTTCTCTACTGTCCACAAGGCTTGGACAAAGAGGTATTGGACTATGGCAATATCTATCCAAATATGTACAAGATTGGTCAGAGTTTCAATCCTGAAACAGCAAGCATTGTCGAACCGAGCGAATTGATCAATCTGGACTATGGTTTTGAGTGCTATGCAACCCAGGCCTTTAATGCACCAGACGGTCGAACTCTATCTGTTAGCTGGTTGGCTCTTCCAGATGTGGAATATCCAACCGATGCTTATGACTACCAAGGCTGTCTGTCATTGGTTAAAGAATTAACCATCAAGGACGGTAAGCTCTACCAATATCCAGTCGATGCGATTACCAGTCTTCGTAAAGAAGCTCAGCCATTTTCAGCCCAAAAAGAAACCAATAATGTTTACGAATTGGAACTTGATTTTTCAGCGGGCACGAAGCATGAAATCGTATTGTTCGCAAATGAAGAAGAAAAAGGCTTGGTCTTGTCTGTAGACACTGAACAAGGCCAGATTACATTAGACCGTGGCAACTGTGGTCAGCCATTCGCACTCGATTTCGGTACAAGTCGCTCTTGCGAGATTTCTCCAGGAGCTCTTACAGCCAATATCTTCATCGACAAATCTGTCTTTGAAATCTTTATCAATAAAGGAGAGAAAGTATTTTCTGGTCGTGTCTTCCCTAATGCGGATCAATCTGGTATCGTCATTACGACTGGTAATCCGACCGGAACCTACTACCATTTAGATTATGGTCGCAAAACTAACTGATGTCGCACAGTTAGCTGGGGTCAGCCCAACAACTGTCTCGCGCGTTATCAATAAAAAAGGATATCTATCTGAAAAAACCATTCGCAATGTCGAAGAGGCTATGCGTGAACTAGGCTACAAACCTAATAATTTAGCTCGTAGTTTGCAAGGCAAATCTGCAAAATTAGTTGGTCTCATCTTCCCAACAATAAACAATATTTTTTATTCTGAATTGATTAGCCATTTAGAAAAAGAGCTTTTTGATCGAGGCTATAAAACCATTATTTGCAATAGCCAGCACGAGTCCGATAAGGAACGTGAGTATCTAGAAATGTTGGCAGCTAACCAAGTAGATGGGATTATCTCGGGCAGTCACAATCTCGGTATCCAAGACTACGACCGTGTCGTAGCTCCAATTATCGCTTTTGACCGCAACCTCTCTCCTTCCATTCCCATTGTCTCTTCCGATAATTTTGCTGGCGGGGTATTAGCTGCCCAAACCTTACAAAAAGCGGGATGTCACAATCCATTAATGATTACCGGAAACGATGATTCCAATTCACCTACCGGCCTTCGCCAAGTAGGTTTCACATCTATTTTGAACAAAGCCGAAGTTTTTCATATCTCCAGTGATTTCTCACCTGTGCGCAAGGAGATGGAAATCCGAGCCATTCTTGAGAAACAAAAACCAGATGGTATCTTTGTATCTGGAGATGCAACAGCTATGCTGGTATGGAACGTCATTCGTTCATTGAAACTGTCTATTCCAGAAGATATTAAATTGATTGGTTATGATGGAACAAGTTTCATCGAAAACTACTATCCTCAACTGACAACCATCAAGCAACCATTAACCGAAATAGCTCGCCTGCTGGTTGAACTATTAGTTGATAAAATCGAAGGAAAAAAACTGACAAAAACAGACTATATCCTGCCGATTAGCCTACTAGCAGGAGCTAGTATATAAAAAAAGCTGTACCTAATAAAAATTAGGTACAGCTTTTTTTGTGATACATTCTCTTATTTCTCAAGTAAAAAAGAAGCTCATCAGGCTTCTTCTTTAATAAACTGGCTCAAAACTCCATTGACAAACTTAGCTGAAGATTCATCAGAAAATTCTTTAGCCAATTCAATCGCCTCGTTAACAGCAACACGGTCTGGCGTTTCTTCGAAATGTAAGATTTCAAATAGGCCTAGTCGCATGATATTCTTGTCAATCAAGGTTAAACGATCTAAGGTCCATCCTGCTTTTAATCGGCTAGATAACTCCTTATCCAAGTCATCACGATAGTCTGCTACACCATTGACAAGGTTAAGGAGAAAGAGCGGAATTTCAACTCCTTCTTGCTCTTCCTCTCTATCATAAAGATAAGAAAACTGAGCTGCCTGAACAGGTTCTTGACCAAATTCAAGTGATACGATTGCCTGCAAAGCACACTTACGCAGGGCATGTCTGTTATTCTTCATCAAGGAAATCCTCTCCGAATAAATCTTTCAATGCTGGTTTTGGTGTTTTATCAGGAACAATGCCGCTGACATGGATATTAACCGCAGCCACTTGAACTTCTGCATAGTTGTAAACTGCTGTCTTGACTGCACGCTGGATGTCCATTGATACAGCAGGAACATTTACACCATATTCTAGATAGACGTAAATATCCGCAGTCACTCGACCTTCCTCGTCAGTTTCAAGATAAACACCTTTATTTAACGATGTTTTTGACCAACTGTCTGCTACACGCTTATTTTGAAGGGAATGTACTCCATCAACTTTCGCTGCAGCAATGCCTGTAATTACTTCAAGGACGCGAGGTGCGATAACAATCTCGCCTTGATATTCTGTTGTCATAGGCTCTCCTTTCTTAAGAGGAAACGATTAAGCACGTGATACGTAAGTTCCTTCAGCTGTGTTGATAACGAGTTTTTGACCTGCTTCAATAAAGTCTGGTACGTTGACTACAAGACCTGTTTCCATCGTAGCTGGTTTACCTGAACCTGTAACAGTCGCACCTTTGATAGATGGTTGTGTTTCTGCAACGACCAATTCAACAGTTGTTGGTACAGTAACACCGATCACTTCTGTTCCGTAGAACTGGATCTTCACATCGGAATTCTCCAAGATATAGAGCAATTCTTCTTTGATAGTCGCTACTGGAATTTCATACTGATCATAAGTCTCAGTATTCATGAAATAAGCTGTGTCATCCATTTGGTAAAGGTACTGTGCTGGAACTGTTTCGATAATAGCTTGTTCAAATTTTTCATCTGGACGGTAAGTTGTATCGAAGGTTGAACCTGTACGTACATCACGCAATTTCATACGCATGATGGTGTTTCCTTTACCTGGTTTGTGGTGGCTTGCATCCAAAACTTTAATCAATTTACCTTCAGCTTCGAAGGTCATACCTGCTCTAAGTTTACTTGCTTCAATCATTGTATTGAATACCTCTTCAAATTTTATTTATTCGTTTTATTCTACCACAAACTGTCAAATTTCTCAAATGACAATCAATTCCTTGGGAGCTAATGTCAAGACTTCACAACCGTTTTCCGTAATCAATAGGTCATCTTCGATACGGACACCATATTTGTCATCCAAATAGATACCTGGCTCATCCGTCAAGACCATACCTGCCTTGATAGTCTCGTCAGATTTTCCAAAATACGGATACTCATGAATATCTAAACCGATACCGTGACCGATGCCATGTGTAAAGTTGGCTCCGTACCCCGCCGCATTGATAATCTCACGAGGAATAGCGTCAAACTCGCGGTAGGTGACTCCTTCCTTGGCCTGCTCAATTAAAGCCTTATTGGCACGCAAGACCACATCGTAAATCTCACGCTCTTGATCTGTCACATGACCGATATGGATGGTCCGTGTCATATCGCTGACATAATGCTGGTAATAGCAACCAAAATCCAGCGTCAAGGTCTCACCAGTTTGGATAACCTTTTCAGACGCTCTTCCATGAGGCATAGCAGAGCGGTAGCCAGATGCCACGATGAACTCAAATGATGCCCCTTCTGCACCGAGTTGACGCATGCGGTGGTCAAGGAAATGATTGACGTCCATCTCAGTCGTCTGACCTGGTTTGATAAAGTCAAGAACATCAATAAAAGCCTGGTCCGAAATTTGACATGCACGGCGAATGGTCGCAATTTCTTTCTCATCCTTAATCATGCGCAAGTCTTCGATAAAGTTTGACATAGCAACCAGTTGGTAGCCCTCAAAAATGCTGGTCAGACTTTGATAGAAACCATAGGTCACCTGGCTATCAAAACCAATGGTTTCAAGCCCATCTTCCTTAATCACCTTTGCAATCTCTTCAAGGGCAAAACGGCTCTCGATAATATCAAAACCTTTTACTGATGCCTTGGCTATCAAAGTATAACGCGAATCAGTCACAAACAAGCGACGCTTGCCACTGATGAAGACTGTCGCCTCTGTTCCCCAAAAACCAGTTAGGTAGTAAATATTGTTCTGTCCTGTTACCAAAATACCCTCCACATCTGATTGAGCTAATTTTGCTTCAATTTTTTCAAGTCTTTTTTGCATTCTACACCTCCAAAGATTTTGTAACTATTATAGCAGAAATACAGACAAATACCAATTCTTTCCAGCAGATAGAGAAAAAAGCCGCAGAGGCGACTTTTTCATACTAAACGCAGAGAATAGCGTTCTTTAATCTTTTGTGAATTCCGCGTTTCTCAGTGTTGAATCAGTAGTGTCTAATGTTAGGACCCCATCAACAATTTCATAATCCACGGTCGAATTATCATTTTCTGCTGTTAGAGTTTTTCTCTCCTGATCAACAGTCAGGCCTTGTTCTTTAGACTGGGTTTGACCATCTTCCCCTTTTTCTTCAAAAGTAAGGGTTCCAGTATTATTTTCAATTTTGATAATTACTGTGTAAGTAGTGCCGTCTTTTTCCCTTGAATAGGTATAGGTTCCATTATCATTTTTAGCACCGCAGGCAGTTAAAAATAACACGGTGATGCTCGTTAAAATAAAAGCTAATAATTTTTTCATCCTACTCTCCTTTTAACCTACAGAGTAACTAATGTAATCAATGAGTTCTGGTATAACTTTTATTTCTTTGGCTTCATGTTCATTTTCGAGTTGATAAACCTTATCTCCCGTATAAACATAGTAAGAGTTAGATAGCCCATCGAATATCGCAAATTTAATATTTTTAATTTCCTTATTATCAGAAGTATAATAACCAGTGAGACTACTACCATCAACAACTTTTATTTTTTCTAACGTTTTTTTCTGAGTCGTATGACGCAATCTAAGTGCCTGTAGAAACTCATTTACTGTATTGTACTGATAGGTCACTTCAGACGCCATCCCCAATTCTTTGTAATGTTCCGCTGAATATTGGCTAATCTGTTCTGTACTGTACTTCAACGATGCTGGTCTTGTCGTTTGTTTTTCAAGGTCAATGACAGTTGCTTTGTTGGTATAAGCAGATAAATAAAAGGTAGCTTGGACTTTCCCGTCTTTTACAACAATCTCATCATTATCTGTTACACCAAGATAGTTTGTTGGTGTATCACTGCCATAAAAGCCATACATTGCCAATAATTCTCCGTCTTCTCCAAGAAAACCTTGAGTTAGGCTAGGACCTTCTGAAAGCAACAGTTGTCCATATTCTAGTTCGAACTTACCTTGATGAAGTTCACCAACCTTTATTTTAGCATTCATTTGATTGTCTTTTGTGACATACAAATGCCCTATTTAACTTCCAGGAACATCTCGCTCTAGATACAATTCATAACTACCATCTTCATTGATTGCAAAATCAATCTTATAAAATACGGTCAAATTATCGTCGGAAGCATGACTTGTTTCAGCTGACGGAATTTCAACTACTCCTGAATAGTATCCCACATAGTCTTTTACAGCCTTCTTTGCTTCAGCATCGATTTCAGTATTTTCATCTACACGAGGAAAGTCATCTGGACTGTTGACCACTTTCTCACTCTTCGTTGTACTTGAACTTTCAGTTACCTTTTGTGTACTACTGGAGGTTTCTTGATTCACTTGACTAGTCTGTTCCGTCTGACCACAAGCTACTAGACTTAAAGTTGATGTTGCTAACAACAATTTTAATAGATACTTTTTCATATTATCCCCTATAATTTAATATTAATCATACAATTTCGACAGTTTATTTATTAAGCATGTTCTTCTACGGTTTCGGCTGGATGAGCTCCAACATAGCCACGGTCACACCATTTCGGTAAGTGGTCTCGATGCCCTTGTCGTTGAGTCCGATACCTATCGCCACCTGAAGGTTACTGTAAGGCTTCATCATGACAGCCTTGTGGCCAGCGGAGTTCATCCACTCGTTGAATAAACTGTCAGCTAACTCTATCTCGTTGGAGACTCTTTCAGCAGAGAGAACTCTCCACTGAAGAGCGTTTTCTCCGCGCCAGCCTTGACGGGCGCTCTGCTCTGCCGTGTAGATAGTTGTCCACTTGGACCCGTCTGGACGCTTGTGTTTACCCTCCTCGGTTCCCTGGTAGCGAATACTACCGTGGTCCGGCCATTTCGTTAGCACGGGCAGTCGCCGCAGACTGGGCAACAGAGTTCTTACCAGCATAGGACACAGGAGGCAAGCCTTCAGCAGCTCGAGCTTGGTTGAGTAAGCGAGCAAACTCGTTGTTGAGTTTATCTATATTGATAAGTTTTTCTATCTTCTCAAAGGTCTCTTTGGTGGCACCAGTTCGAATGTCGTCGCCAGTTACATAGTGACCCTTCTTGGCGATAAAGGCGTCCTGTTCCTCCTCAGTAAGAGACATAAACTCGTCCAGCGTCAAGGTCTTCTTATCAAGCAAGTTAGTGCTTGCAGGTTTGGTACCGACCACAAGGACCTCGTTGACTGGTGCAGTCTCAGAGATGACCTCGCGGGCTTCGCTTACTTGACCAGTACGGTTATTGGTGACCCGTGTGATACGGACCTTACGCTCCCCGTTTACTCCCTGAACTTTGATTTTTGTTTCACCTTCTGGGAGATTCGAATCTTCTTCCTTGATTGAAGTATAGGCAAGCACTTCCGTTTCTGTCAGAACTTGACTCGTCTCTTCTTTCTTGGCGCCAACTTCTACTATACGCTTAATTGGCTGAATAACCTCTGGTTGACCCACCATTTCAGAGGCGACCTTGACGCCGTCCACATAGGTATCCTTATAGGTCTGTGTTTGCTGACCATCTACTCCTGCTACCAACTCACGACTTTCTTCTTCAAATAAGCTATCCACCTGACGAGTTTCTGTAGTAAATGGAATGACACTTGTTTCTTGGCGAGTTTGGTAACGAACAACAGCCTTTGTACCGACTTCAATAATCTCATTTACCGGTTCGACACGCTCTTCTTTTACTAGTTCACGCGCCGTTTCATTACCGTTTGTTTTAGTAATGCGGTAGGTTTGGGTTAGTGTTCCCTTTCTTCCTTTTGTAAGTGTACGGGTTTGACCTTTTTCCAAGTCTGGATTCTGACGAGTTTCAACAGTGTAGTCAAGCTCTGTGACCTTAGTTTCCTCTGTTGTCTCAACAACCGCTTTTGGCTTAGTGCCGTATTCAATGACTTGCGTAACTGGTTGGGCAATAACTTCGGTGCTGACCACTTCTTCACTCATGACTGCACCTGTAGAATCGTAGATTTTCTTAGTAAGGGTCTTGGTTTGTCCGTTAACTCCTGCTACCAGTACACGTTCGGAACCTACTTCCAGATCCGCATTGGCACGGCGTTCTGTAGCAAATGAAATAGTTGCCAAGCTCTCGACAAGCTCTTCTCGATTTTTAGAAACCTCATCATTATAGGCAATTACTTCTGTAACAGAGGCAATTGTTTCAGTCGCAACGATCTCACGAGCGGTCTCTACATTATTGGTATAAGTCACTTTAGTGGTGACTATTTCCTTTCCATCCACACCTTGTGTAAGAACCTTGCTTTCTCCAGCTGGCAAACTTGTATCTTTCACATAGCTAGTTCCATACTTGATAACCGTTACCTGTTTCTCTACATCTGTTCGAACTGTATCAACAGGTCGATCTGGTTCTGCTGGATTAGTTGGAAGTTCTGGACTAACAGGTTGTTCCTTACCAGGTGTAACAGTCGTTTCCGTATCCCCTGGTACAGCTGGTTTTTCCACTGGAGCAGGTATTTCTGGCTGGACTGGTTTCTCCGTTTCTGAAATAACCTTGTCTTCTGTACCGATAACCTGACCACCACCTGTTTCTTCAACAGGTTTCTCTGCTGGCTTACTTTCTGCTGGGACTTCTTCAACCTTGTCTTCAGACGGGGTTAGTTCTGTCGGAGTGTCTGTTACCTTGTCCTCTGACGGAATTGGTTCTGTTGGGATGTCTGATTTGTTCTCATCTGCTGGTTGGGGTGATTGGACAGGTAGATTCTCAATTTCTTCTGCCTTATCTATTGAACCCGTAGGCAGTGCTGGACTTGTCTCACTGCTCTGCTTTTGCCCTTCCAAATAACCTACAAACTCATAACCTGCAATTGAAATCTTTCCATCTGGGAGTGCCGCCCCTACTGTCAAGGTTTGAGTTTGACCATACTGAGCCAGCTGGGCAACCGTCACGGCAGATACAGAGGTAAAGACTATACTTCCTCCTACCAAGGTCAAGGTCATTGCTGAGCGAACCAACCGTTGATTTTTCCGACCAACAGTTATACCCACCAGCAGCAAGCCTGCCCCAATAGCTCCGGCTAATACACCTGTGTTTGCCCCTGTTTGTGGCAAAATTGAAGACCCTGCTTTCCTATACACAAGATAGTAGGTCACATCTTCTGTCACCTGAGCTGGAAGCTCTGTAAAAATCGCCTTTTTCTCCGCCTCAGTCAATTCCTCAGTCGTTACATAATCATAACGAACCTCTGCAGTCTTAGTCTGTGCATGAACCGATAAACTTGTTAGTAAACCTACTCCTAATAGAGCAGATGCAGCTCCTAAGCCTGTAAATTTACGAATCCCATATCGTAAACGCTGTTTCTTTTCTTCTTGAATACGCTGAGTTCTACTATAAACCATATAATTCTCCCTTTTATGAAATAGTCTTCAAAAATATTTTACTATTTTCTTTTGTGTAATTCCAATACAGTTTGTATTACATTTTGTAGTATTTATTATTGCTTCAATTCACTATACACTTGTGATAAGGAGCATGTAAATGGTATTTAAACTTAAATCTGATAAAAAAGAAACAGAAATCAAAACCATTCGATTTCCGTCAGAGTTGGTAGATAGAATTGAGGAAGCAATCGTAAGAAAGGATGTAAGCTTCTCCAGTTTTGTCATTCAGGCCTGTGACTATGCCTTGAATAATATGGATAAAGAGCAGTAAAAAAGAGCCGACGGCTCTTTTTTACTTGCTTATTTCAACTTCATTTTCAGATACTGACCCGTAAAGCTGGCTGGATTTTGAACAACTTCTTCTGGTGTTCCTGTCGCGACAACAGTACCGCCACCGACACCGCCTTCCGGTCCCATGTCGATAATGTGGTCTGCTGTCTTAATGACATCCAGATTGTGCTCGATGACAAGGACAGTGTTGCCGTCATCGACAAATCGGGCCAAGACCTTGAGCAACTGGGCAATGTCCTCAGTATGCAGGCCAGTCGTTGGCTCATCCAAGATATAGAGGGACTTACCAGTTGACCGCTTGTGGAGTTCAGAAGCCAATTTCATCCGCTGGGCCTCCCCACCTGACAGGGTTGTCGCAGGTTGTCCCAAAGTCACATAGCCCAAGCCCACATCTTGAATGGTGCGGAGCTTGCGTTCGATTTTTGGAATGTGTTTGAAGAACTCGACCGCATCATTGACCGTCATATCAAGGACCTGAGCGATATTTTTCTCCTTGTAGTGTACTTCCAAGGTTTCAGAATTGTAGCGGTGCCCATGACAGACTTCACAAGGCACAAAGACATCTGGCAGGAAGTGCATTTCGATCTTGATAATCCCGTCACCCGAACAGGCTTCACAACGACCACCTTTGACGTTAAAGGAGAAACGCCCCTTCTTGTAGCCACGGATTTTCGCTTCATTGGTCTGGGCAAAGAGGTCACGAATATCGTCAAAGACACCTGTATAGGTAGCTGGGTTGGAACGCGGTGTCCGTCCAATCGGACTTTGGTCAATATCAATCAGGCGATCCAAATGTTCAATTCCAGAAATGGACTTGAACTTGCCTGGCTTGTCCGAATTGCGATTAAGTTTCTGGGCGATAGCTTTTTTCAAAATAGAGTTGACCAGAGTTGACTTACCAGAGCCAGACACCCCTGTCACCGCCACAAATTTTCCGAGTGGGAAACGGACCGTCACATCCTGCAGGTTGTTTTCCTTGGCACCTGTTACCTCCAGGAAACGACCATTTCCGACACGGCGTTCTAGAGGCACTGGAATTTCTCGTTTGCCAGACAGGTACTGGCCTGTGATTGATTTCTTGTTTTTGGCTACTTGGGCAGGCGTTCCAGAAGCAACGATTTCTCCACCGAAGACACCTGCACCTGGACCGATATCAATCAACCAGTCCGCCTCCCGCATGGTGTCCTCATCGTGCTCCACCACAATCAAGGTATTTCCCAAATCTCGCATCTTTTTCAGACTGGCAATGAGGCGGTCATTGTCCCGCTGGTGCAAACCAATCGATGGCTCATCCAGAATATAGAGAACACCAGACAGGTTGGAGCCAATCTGGGTTGCCAGACGGATCCGCTGACTCTCCCCACCCGAAAGCGTACCTGCTGCTCGTGAAAGAGTCAGATAGTTGAGACCAACGTTATTAAGGAAGGACAGGCGGTCCTTGATTTCCTTGACAATCGGTGTCGCAATGGTTGCTTCATTTTCAGACAAGGTCAGATTTTCAATGACTTCCAGATGATCTGCTACGGACAAGTCAGACAACTGCCCGATATGAAGTCCTTGCTCGCCACCAACTTTAACAGAAAGAGCTTGGTCATTGAGGCGATAGCCGTGGCAGGTCCCACAGGTCAATTCATTCATATAGGCCTTCATGACAGTCCGCGTGTAATCACTATTGGTTTCACGGTAGCGGCGGTTAATGTTAGTAATCAAGCCTTCAAATGGAATGTCAATATCACGCACTCCACCGAACTCATTTTCATAATGGAAATGGAATTCTTTTCCGTCAGAACCATTGAAAATCAGGTTCTTCTCCTCTTCTGTCAATTCCTCGAAAGGCTTGTCCATGTCCACACCAAAATGGTTCATAGCTTGCTCCAGCATCTGAGGATAATAGTTGGAAGAGATTGGATTCCAAGGAGCCAAAGCACCCTCACGCAAGGTCTTGCTGGCATCTGGGACAATCAAATCTGTATCCACTTCTAGCTTCATGCCCAAACCGTCACAGTCGCTACAAGACCCAAAAGGAGCATTGAATGAGAAAAGACGAGGCTCCAACTCAGGCACCGTAAAGCCACAAACTGGACAGGCATAGTACTCAGAGAAAAGCAGTTCCTTCTCATCCATAGTATCGATGATGACATAGCCGTCCGCAATCCGCAGAGCCGCCTCAATGGAGTCAAAAAGTCGCGAACGAATGCCTTCTTTGATGACAATCCGATCGACCACGACCTCAATGTTGTGAGCCTTACTCTTGGACAATTCAGGCACTTCCGACACATCATAGACATCACCATTGACCCGGACCCGAACATAGCCATCCTTCTGCACTTTCTCAAAAATGGTCTTGTGCTGCCCCTTTTTCTTTCGCACAATAGGGGCTAAAATCTGCAAACGCTGGCGTTCAGGCAATTCCAAGACCTCATCAACGATTTGTTCCACCGAAGAAGCCGCAATTGCACCATGACCATTGATACAGTAAGGTACCCCGACCCGAGCATAAAGTAGGCGGAGATAGTCATTGATTTCCGTTGCCGTTCCAACCGTCGAACGCGGGTTACGCGAGGTTGTTTTTTGGTCTATGGAAATAGCAGGGCTGAGACCCTCTATGGAATCCACATCGGGCTTGTCCATGTTGCCCAAGAACTGACGAGCATAGGCAGACAAAGACTCTACATAACGGCGTTGACCTTCGGCATACAAGGTATCAAAAGCCAAACTCGACTTACCAGACCCCGACAAACCAGTCACCACCACCAACTTCTCACGCGGAATGGTCACATCAATATTTTTTAAATTATGGGCACGCGCCCCATGAATCACAATATTTTCTTGCATAACATGATATAAGTGCGTTAAGAAAGCGAGAAGAAAATAGGAAAATGTGACGTCACTTCGTGACAAAACATTTTGTCTTTTTCTCGACGCTTTTAGCACGCATTCAAATCCTTTCTAAAGATACAAAGGGCGTTGTAACAGTCTGGGAGACTGTTACGATCGGGAAATAGGGAAAACGCAGTTTTCCTCATTACACCAACATCATTAGCCCGTGTTCAATTCCTTTCTAACATAAGTGCGTTCACAAGATAACTGGTGACGGTCGATTAACTCCGCGACACCAGACGAAACTGCCTATGGCAATTTCTATATCTTGTATTGGCTCGATTTTCAAAAAATATCGTTTTGAAAATCTCACGTTAAGAAAACTATACAAAAATAGGAAATCTGCAAAGTGTGCCAAACACACAAGAAGATTTGCACTTTACAGCATCCACATCCGTAATCAGCTGAAGCTGAAACGACTGCGTATCTTTTTTGCTAGGCTTTTAGCACGCATTCAATTCCTTTCTTAAGAGGCTCTAAGCTATGGTATACGGAATAAGGAAAAGTCCGTACAACTTATTCGCTTAAATGTCTACATATTATAACACATTTCTATATAAAACCTTTCCGAAACTGCACATTTTTTGGTATAATAGAGGTTGCGTTAACGCAACAAAGATAAAAGGAGGGCAAAGATATGAAACAAATTTTTCTATCAACCATGACTGATTTAGAAGAAATCCAAACCTTTGAACCAGGGGCTTGGATTAATTTGGTCAACCCCTCCCAGAGCGAGTCTATGGAAGTGGCTGAGCACTATAAAATTGACATCGCTGACCTGCGAGCACCGCTCGATGCGGAAGAATCCTCTCGTATCACTGTCGAAGATGACTATACGCTCATCCTGGTCGACGTCCCAATTCTTGAAGAACGAAACAACAAGACATATTATATTACTATTCCTTTGGGAATTATTCTAACAGATGATGCGATTATCACGACTTGTTTGGAACCGTTGCCACTGTTTGAGCAGTTTATCCATCGTCGTCTACGAAATTTCTTCACTTTCATGAAGTCTCGTTTCGTTTTCCAAATTCTCTACCGCAATGCTCAACTCTACTTGTCAGCCCTACGGACCATTGACAGAAAGAGCGAAGAGATTGAGAAGCAACTCCATGAGGCTACTCGAAATGAAGAATTAATTGTACTCATGGAATTGGAAAAAACCATCGTCTACTTCAAGGCTTCCCTCAAAACCAATGAGCGTTTGGTCAAAAAACTTGCTAGTTCCTCACGTCTACTCCGTAAGTATGAAGAGGATGAGGATTTGCTTGAAGATACCTTGGTCGAAACCCAACAGGCCATTGAGATGGCAGACATCTATGGTTCCATCCTGAACTCTATGACCCATGCCTTTGCTTCTATCATTTCTAACAACCAGAATACCATCATGAAAACCTTGGCATTAGTGACAATCGTTCTCTCTATCCCAACCATGGTCTTCTCTGCATACGGTATGAACTTTAAGGACAACATCATTCCTTTTAACGATATTCCCTATGCTTTTTGGTGGATTATCCTCTTCGCATTTGCAATCAGCCTATCACTCACCTTCTACTTCATCCGTAAGAGATGGTTTTAACCTAAGGAGATTAACATGTCATTTACAGAAATCAACGGATTAACAAAAAAGAACCAAGAATTTATCCATATTGCGACCAACCAACTGATTAAAGATGGAAAGTCTGATAGCGAAATCAAAGAACTCTTGGAAGAAATTTTACCAACTATCATTGAAAAGCAAAAAACTGGCGTGACTGCCCGTAATCTCTATGGAGCACCAAGTGAGTGGGCTGCTAGTAAGACAATTTCTGAACAGGAAAAGAAAGACCAAGTGGAATACAATGAAAATCCATGGTTGATGTGGCTAGATTCTAGTCTTTTCATGCTTGCAATTATTGCTGGTATCAATGGTTTGATGAATCTTTTTGGCCAAGGTGCACAGTATGGGCTATTGACCTTATTTGTCATCGGTTTCGGTGTTGGTGCAGGGATGTACTTGATGTACCATTTCGTTTATAGAGAACAAATTAAAACTGGGCAACGTCCTAAATTGCTGAAAGCTATCGCTTTTCTCGGACTTGCTACGCTGGCTTGGTCAGTCGTTTTCATTCTAGCAGCACTGATTCCAGCCGCATTTAATCCAGTTCTCCCTCCGCTTGTTACTATTCTTATCGGAGCTGCTGCTTTCGGTGCACGCTACCTCTTGAAAAAGAAATATAACATTCGCAATGCCATGTCCCCAGTTCAATAATAAAACAAAGCGATTGGAATATTCCAGTCGCTTTTGTTTATCTATACAGTCCAGCTATCAAATCACCCGAGAACTTTATCCGCTATCACTTATCTATGTACTCTGCTAAAATAGTCTATCCCCAGACCGTGCCTCGCTTTCTAACTTCTTGGCTCGGGTTGAAACAGTCCATTCAAGAACTTAATTCATTTTCTTAATTTCGAGCTCATGAAAAATGAACCATTCTGTTATTGCACTTTTCGCATTTCTAGAGCGCAAGAAAAAATCGCCACACAGGGCGATTGCGCCTTTCCAGTTTCTAGGGCACAAGCTAAAAAGACCCGTCAGGGTCTCAATTCGCCTTCTAATTTCCGAGCTCATGAAAAAACAACCCGTCGGGGTTGTTTTTTTAATCTTCGTTTACGAATGGTAAAAGAGCCATAACGCGAGCACGTTTGATAGCTGTTGTTACTTTACGTTGGTTTTTAGCTGAAGTTCCAGTTACACGGCGTGGAAGGATTTTTCCACGTTCAGAAATGAAACGGCTAAGAAGCTCAGTATCTTTGTAATCAACATATTCAATTTTGTTAGCTGCGATATAGTCAACTTTTTTACGGCGTTTGAAACCGCCACGACGTTGTTGAGCCATGTGTGTTCTCCTTTATATTATTAATTTTTGACCTAGAATGGTAGGTCATCGTCTGATATGTCCATTGGATTGCTTGCTCCAAATGGACTTTCTTCTCGAGCGAAGTTTGGTGTAGATTGTGCAGGTGCTTGATAAGGTGAGTTATAGTCATTTCCTCCAGCAAACGAGTTGCCAGCTGAATAGCCTCCACCTTGACCTTCACGGGCAGTACGGCTTTCCAAGAGTTGGAAACTTTCTGCAACTACCTCAGTAACGTAGACACGTTGCCCTTGCTGATTGTCATAGCTACGAGTCTGGATACGACCTGTAACACCAATCAGAGCACCTTTCTTAGCCCAATTCGCCAAATTCTCAGCTTGTTGACGCCAAATGACTACGTTGATAAAGTCCGCTTCACGCTCACCGTTTTGATTTTTAAAATTGCGGTTAACCGCCAAAGTAAAAGTCGCAACAGCTTGATTAGACGGAGTATAACGAAGTTCTGCATCACGGGTCATACGACCAACCAATACTACATTATTAATCATACAACACCTTCTTACGCGTCAAGTTTGACAATCATGTGACGAAGAATGTCGCCGTTGATTTTTGACAAACGGTCAAACTCTTTAAGAGCTTCATCGTTGTTAGCTTCAACGTTAACGATGTGGTACAAACCTTCGCGGAAATCTTTGATTTCGTATGCAAGGCGACGTTTTTCCCATGCTTTTGATTCAACGATAGTTGCACCGTTGTCAGTCAAGATAGAGTCAAAGCGTGCTACCAAAGCGTTTTTAGCTTCTTCTTCAATGTTTGGACGAATAATATAAAGAATTTCGTATTTAGCCATTGATATGTTCCTCCTTTTGGTCTAATGACTCATGGTCTAGCCACGAGTAAGTGAGGGATACTCACAGAAAATAATTATACCATAATATAGAAAATGTGCAAGCGAAAACAGTTTTCCGAAAACATTTTCACAAAAAATAAAGACTGCCCAAACAAAGGGCAGCCCTATGGATTAAGCTACAATCGCTTTTGCTACTTCTTCTGTTGTCATGCGTGAGAAATAGTGTGTTGTGTCGATTTCTTGGAGTTTCGCTAGGACATCTGCGTATTCGTAGCGAGTGCCTACCAGCAAATCTTCAATATCTGATACATCACCGATACCGAAGAAGTCTCCGTAAATCTTGATGGATTCGATGACGGATTTTTCAGCCTTGATGTAGGTTGTGATTTTACCAGCTGGATAACGAACGCTACGCTCAACCGTGTATTCTGGTGTTTGACCGTAGGTCCAATCCCATGTCGCAAACTGGGTATCACGGATTTCTTGGATACGGGCCAAGTCATCTTCTGACAAGACATACTCGTCCATATCTGGATATTCTAGCTTCATCTGGTTGAGGATAGCATCTTTGAAGTCCAAGACCGTCATCTTCTCTGGCAGTTCGTTGTTGATGTTGGTCACACGGGCACGGACTGACTTGACTCCCTTAGACTCAATCTTGTCCTTGCTGACCTTGAGGGCGCTTGCGAGGACTGACATATCCACATCAAAGAGCAAGCAACCGTGGTGCATCATGCGACCTTTAGCATAGGCTTGGGCATTACCACAGATTTTCTTGCCGTCAATTTCCAGGTCATTACGGCCGGTGAAATTCGCCTCAACACCTAGTGTCGCAAGGGTATCAATCACAGGCTTGGAGAAGGTTTTGAAATCAAAAGCTCCCTCGTCTGCCTTGTTAGAGATAATGGTGTAGTTAAGGTTGTTGAGGTCATGATAGACAGCGCCACCACCTGACAGACGGCGAACAACATGGATGCCCTTTTCGTCTGTGAATTCCTTGTTGATTTCTTCAATAGCATTCTGATGCTTACCGATAATGATGGCAGGCTCATTGATCCAGAGAATAAAAATTTCGTCAATATCTGTTAATTCCTTGAAGGCATAGGCTTCGAGGGCAATATTATAGGCTGGGTCATTGCTGTTGTTTACGATGTATTTCATGCAAAACTCCTTTATTGTTAACTAATTTTTATTATAGTGGAAACGATAACAAAAGACAAGTCCGAAGACCTGTCTCTCTACTGTATTTTAGAGGCTCTTATTATTTACGTTTTGGTGGATTGTGGATCGCAACACCAAGCACATCAAGGAAGGCTTCGTACATCACTTCTGAGAAGGTTGGGTGACCGTGGATAGATGCTGCCACGTCGTCAACTGTCAATTCAGATTCCATGATGGTTGCTGCTTCGTTGATCATTTCAGCTGCAACTGGACCGATGATGTGGACACCAAGGATTTCATGGTATTTCTTATCAGCGATAACTTTTACGAAACCGTGTGCTTCGTTAGAAGCGATTGCACGACCGTTACCAGTGAAGCTGTTGCGACCGATAAGGATGTTTTCTTTACCGTATTTCTCGATTGCTTGGTCTTCAGTCAAACCAACCATAGCGATTTCTGGGTGTGTGTACACCGCTGCTGGTGTGAAGTCCAATTTAGCTTTGTGGTGGTTACCGTGGATCGCATTTTCAGCTGCCACTTCACCCATACGGTAAGCAGCGTGTGCCAACATCTTAGTACCGTTGACATCACCTGGTGCGTAGATGCCTGGGATAGAAGTTTCTTGGTATGCATTAACCTTGATACGACCGCGATCCAACTCAAGGTTAAGATTTTCAAGACCAGCCAATTGTGGTACACGTCCGATTGAAAGAAGGGCTTTTTCAGAAACGATTTCTGAACCGTCGTTCAATTTGATTGTCAATTGGTTGTTAGCTTCAACGATTTCAGATACACCAACGGATGTCAAGAATTTCATACCTTTCTTAGAAAGGACTTTTTGCAATTCAACAGACACTTCGCGGTCCATACCTGGAATGATACGGTCAGCCATTTCAACAACGGTTACTTCTGTTCCGTATGATGCGTAAACCAGACCAAGTTCCACACCGACTACGCCACCACCCATAACAGTGAGTGACTTAGGAATTTCACGCAAATCAAGAATATCATCAGAAGTCAATACCAACTTAGAATCAATACCTGGGATGTTGATACGTGATACTTTAGAACCTGTTGCAAGAATGATGCTACGACCTTTGATAACCTTGTCGCCAATAACAACAGTCTTATCAGGATTTACTTGACCAAGACCGTTGAAGATAGTCACTTTATTAGCTTTCAAGAGACCTTGAACGCCACCAGTCAATGTCTTCACAACCTTGTTCTTGAAGTCAACTGTCTTGTCCATATCAACGGTGTAGTTAGTTGAAGCAAGGTTGATACCGCGCTCAGCTGCGATCTTCAAGCCGTCAAGGATTTCAGCGTTTTTAAGGTAGGTCTTAGTTGGGATACAACCCTTGTTCAAGCAAGTACCACCAAATTCTGATTTCTCAACGATAGCGATTTTACCGCCCAATTGAGCACCACGAATAGCAGCGTAGTAACCAGCAGGACCACCACCGACAACAACCATGTCGTACTCGTCAGCTGCCAATTCAGCCTTAGGAGCTTGTGGAGCTGTTGCAGGAGCTGCAGGTACTTCCAAACCAGCTGCTTTCAAGTCGGCAGTTGCTTGAGCAACTTCAGCTGGAGCAGGTGCAGCACCCACTTCAACAGTTTCACCTTCTGCACCAAGGTAAGCAATGACTTCTGTTACAGGAACAGTTGCACCGTTACCATGAACGATTTTCAAAAGAACACCTGATTCTTCCGCTTCCAATTCCATGCTTGTCTTGTCTGACATCATCTCCAAGATAACATCACCCTCGTTGACAAAATCACCCTCTTGTTTTTTCCACTCGATGATTTCGCCTTCTTGCATATCGACACCAAGTTTCGGCATAATAATTTCAATTGCCATGTTTAAGATACCAAGAGCGAAGAGAAAGCGACTGAAAAATTAGGAAATCGTAGAAAATCCTGATTTTCTAAACGATTTATCTATTTTTCCGAGCTTTCCGCTCGGGTTCAATTGCTAAAACTCTCTCGCTCTTATTCCCTTTCTTTATTTTCTATTCAGAAATCTACATTCCTTTATTTTCGACCAATAAAAACCTTATCAGATCAACAATTCCAATGGGTTTTCCAGCAAGTTCTTCAAGTCAACCATGAACTTAGCACCATTCATACCATCAATGATACGGTGGTCGATGGTCAAGCAGAGTGCCATGATTGGACGGATTTTGATTTCGCCGTCGATAACAACTGGTGTTTGAACAGTTGATGCTACACCAAGGATTGCTGAGTTTGGTTGGTTGATGATTGGGTTAAAGGTTTTAGTACCAAACATACCCAAGTTGGTGATAGAGAAGGTCGAACCTGACATTTCAGCCCCCTTCAACTTACCAGATTGAGCCTTCTTGATGACATCTTTCGAAGCCACCACAAAGTCAGATAAGCTCATCTTATCTGCGCCGTGAACAACTGGCACCACCAAGCCATCATCTAGACCTACTGCGATACCAAGGTTGACAAACTTGTGTAATTCGATTTCTTGTGCATCGTTAATCAAAGATGCGTTCATGTAGCGGTGTTCTTCTTTCATCAAAGTACGAACAACCGCAAGACCGATCAAATCTGTAAAGGTTACTTTCAAACCAGTCTTATTCATGATTGGCTCAAGGACTTGCTTACGAAGTGCCATGAGGTTGGTCATGTCAATATCGTAGTTAAGTGTAAATGTCGGAGCAGTCAAGTAAGAGTTGACCATACCTTTTGAAATCGCCTTACGCATTGGGCTCATCTTGATGATTTCAACGCCTTCTGGCAATTCTTTAGCTGGTTTTTCTTCTGCTTTTGGTGCTGGAGCAGCAGTTTCTACAGCTGCAGGAGCAAGTACTGCAAGAACGTCGTTCTTGACAATCTTACCATTGACACCTGAACCAGTAAGAGTTGACAAGTCAACACCTTGATCTGCTGCAATACGGGCTGCAAGCGGTGTTGCTTTTGGAGCTGCTCCCTTAAAGTCTTCAACGTCAACCTTGTGGACACGACCGTTAGCACCTGTTCCTGGAACCAGACCCAAGTCAATTCCAAGCTCACGCGCCAATTTACGTGCTGCTGGAGTCGCACGAACCTTGCCACCACCTTGTGGTTTGGCAGCAGTTGCAGGAGCAACAATCACTGGTGTACGACCTGCAGGTACTTCTTCAATAGCCGCTGCTGGTTCAACAGCAGGTGCAGCTGAAGCGCCGGCTTCAACCGTCTCACCTTCAGCACCGATGTAGGCAATAACTTCTGTTACAGGAACGGTAGCACCGTTTCCGTGAACAATTTTCAATAGGACGCCTGACTCTTCTGCTTCCAGCTCCATGCTGGTCTTGTCAGACATCATTTCCAAGATGACGTCGCCTTCGTTGACAAAATCGCCCTCTTGTTTTTTCCACTCGATGATTTCACCTTCTTGCATGTCCACACCGAGCTTAGGCATAATGATTTCAATAGCCATTATTAAGATACCAAGTCCGAACAGAAAACGATTGAAAAATAGAAAATCCTCATTTTCGTAGCGATTTATCTTTTTTCCAAGTCTTCCGGACGGGTTCAATTCCTTTCTTTCAGTTTCTTACCTTGTCAAGAACCAAACCAGACTTCGATGATCGAAGTGGCTTAATTCTTTTCCAAGCATTCTTAGTCATGCTAGAACACTTTATTTCTAGCATATTAGGGTTATCATCTTTCCGATTGCTTTTCTGACAAGTCAATTTTGTGCAGGCATAACTGACCTTAGGCAAGCCAAATCAACATAGCCAGAAAAGATAAGCGGATGACGATAAGATTAACCCTTGTTTACTTGCTTGTAGATTGCCGCTTTGATTTTCTCTACGTTTGGCAATACTGCGTTTTCAAGAATGTTTGCGTAAGGAACTGGTACATCGTCTGAAGCGATACGGATAATTGGTGCATCCAAGTAGTCAAAAGCTTCGCTTTCTGTGATGATTGATGCGATTTCACCGATGAAACCACCTGTTTTGTAAGCATCGTTGACCAAGATAACCTTACCAGTTTTCTTCACAGATTCGATGATCAATTCTTTATCCAATGGGATAAGAGTACGTGGGTCAACCACTTCAACGCTGATGCCTTCAGCAGCCACTTCTTCAGCCGCTTTCAAGGCACGTTCCAACATACGACCGTATGAAATAATGGTTACATCCGTACCTTCACGTTTGATTTCGCCCTTACCAAGTGGAATGTAGAAATCTGGGTCCAAGTTCACTTCTTCTTTTTTACCGTAAAGAGCTTTTGGCTCCAAGAAGATAACTGGGTTGTTGTCAAGGATAGATGACTTCAAAAGACCTTTTGCATCGTTAGCTGTACCTGGTGCAACAACTTTGATACCTGGGATATGAGTCAACCAAGCTTCAAGAGATTGTGAGTGCTGTGCCGCTGAACCGATACCTGATCCAGATGCCACACGGAAGGTTACAGGTGTTTTCAAGCCACCACCAAACATATAATTGGTTTTAGCCGCTTGGTTAACAATCGCATCAAGGGCAATTGTGATGAAGTCCATGAAAGTCAAGTCAACGATTGGACGAAGACCTGTTTGAGCCGCACCAACCGCAGAACCAGCGATTGCAGCCTCAGAGATAGGCGTATCGCGAACGCGTTTTGGACCAAACTCGTCCAACATACCAACAGATGTACCGAAGTCACCGCCGTAGATACCGACGTCTTCACCCATCAAGAATACTTTTTCATCCTTACGCATTTCTTCGCTCTGAGCCAAGTTAATCGCTTCACGCAAGGCCATTACTTTTGTTTCAGCCATTTTTTACTCCTAATTTATATCAATTTATCTATACTGTACTAAGGAAAATCAATCAATTACCACGATGTAGCGTCATTTAGTTTTTCTTTTATTACTTCGACGTAAGAGGAAACTCTGTTTCCTTATTTCCAACTTCAAACACTCCACTGGATTGTTTGAACTCGCCTTGCCTAACTTCAGTTATACCTGCGGCTCGTTGCCTAGTACTTAAAGCAAACTAAAAGACTATAATTGTTTATAGCCCCAGCTTGAGGCACCGTAGAATTGTACTCGAACTAAGGTGGTAGTCCACCTTGGTGAGCTACCCTAGCTTGACTTGCTATTTAGAGCTTAGTCAAACTTCTTACGTTACAATCGTGTTCGGTCTAAAAACTCGGAAAAAAGAGACGCAACCGTTTCAGCTTCAGCTGAATTACGGATGTGGCTACCTTTGGTGCGAACTTCCTTGTGTGCAAGCACACTGTGTCAGTTCCCTATTTTTCAGTCGTTTTTTAGACAACCTCACAAATTAGTTAGAATTGTACTCGAACTAAGGACTGTGCGAATTTCATGTTTAACTATTGCAGTTACTGCGTCGTAGACAACTGTACTTTCTTCGGTTTCACCTGTGAAAATACTAGTTGTCTTGACGAGGGTGCGTCTACGAAATCAAAGATTTCGGACTTACCGCTTATTTTCGCTGTGTCCTTTTAACGTTCTCGTTACTTACGACACGGAGACTATTCAGCCGATATTGCTGAATAGGCGAAGTTAGTGAGGTAAGTAGGTAGTCCACCATAGTGGCTACCGTAGTTTGACTTGCTCTTTAGAGCTTAGTCAAACTTCTTACGTTACAATCGTGTTCGGTCTAAAAACTCGGAAAAAAGAGACGCAACCGTTTCAGCTTCAGCTGAATTACGGATGTGGCTACCTTTAGGTGCGAACTTCCTTGTGTGCAAGCACACTGTGTCAGTTCCCTATTTTTCAGTCGTTTTTTAGACGACCTCACAACTTAGTTAGAATTGTACTCGAACTAAGGACTGTGCGAAAAAGATAAATCAGCAGGAAATCCCAATTTCCTTGGCTGATTTCCTATTTTCGCTGTGTCCTTTTAACGTTCTCGTTACTTAATCTACAAACACGTCTTCGTAAGCTACTGAGATGTCTGGATCTGGGCTTTCTTGTGCGAATTTCACAGATGCTTCTACTTGTTCTGCAACTTGTGCTTCGATAGCATCCAATTCTTCGTCTGTCGCAATCTTGTTTTCTGTCAAGTATTTGCGGTATTTCTTAAGTGGGTCTTTTGCTTTCCACTCGTTAACTTCTTCTTTTGTACGGTAGACACCTGCGTCGGCAGTTGAGTGACCAAACCAGCGATATGACTCAACCTCAACCATTGCTGGTCCGTTTCCTGCACGAACGTACTCGATGACTTCTTGCATTTTTTCATAAACAGCAATAACGTCGTTACCATCCTCAACATAGTGACCTGGCATACCGTATGCAGCAGCACGTTGGTAAAGGTGAGGAATCTTAGTCGAATAAGAAATATCTGTTGAGATACCGTAACGGTTGTTAGTGATGAAGAAAATAACTGGCAAGTTCCAAACAGCTGCCAAGTTCATTGACTCGTGGAATGAGCCTTCGTTTGTCGCTGAGTCACCTGAGAAGGCAATAACGATATTATCTGTACCAAGGTATTGTTGCGTAAGGGCTGCACCAACTGCAAGGGCATAACCACCACCTACGATACCGTTTGAACCAAAGTTTCCTTTTTCAACGTTTGCCAAGTGCATGGAACCACCACGACCTTTTGATGTACCAGTTGCCTTACCAGCAAGCTCAGCCATCATGCCATTGATGTCAATACCTTTTGCAATAACGTGACCGTGACCACGGTGATGTGAGAAGATGATGTCCTCATCTGTCAATCCAGCAATAGGTCCAACAGCCGCAGCTTCTTCACCGACTGAGAAGTGAGTCATACCTTGTACGAAACCGCGACGCACTAATTTGTTTAATTTCATATCAACATCACGGATTTGTTTCATTTTCAAGAACATGTCTAAATGTTGTTCTTTTGTGATAGATACCATAATTTCCTCCAAAGGTTTTTCTCTTTCTGTACTATGATAGACCAATATTTCACAAATAGCAAGTAATTGAACCGTTTTCTTTTTACAGAAATTTTCGTAAAAACCTTGATTTAGTGCGTTTTTTCACAAATTCCAAAAAGATTTATTTTCCTTGTTTGAAACTTTTTTCACAAACTTTGAAATGAGCTTGCACGCCGTCTTTCTTTCTGTTAATATAGGTACGGAGGTTCTTATGGAATTCGATTTATTTCTTATGATTTGTAACTACGTAGGCACTATCGCATTTGCTGTTTCGGGGGCCGTAAAAGGATTTAAGAAAAAGTTAGATATTTTTGGAATTAGCTTGCTCGGCATCATTACCGCTGTTGGTGGGGGAATTATTCGAGATACGATGGCCAATCGTATTCCTACTGCTTTGACTGATCCTACAGCCATCTATTTATCTCTCGGAGTAGCGATTAGCATGTACTTGATTGTTATCAATCTAAAGCAGGACAAACCACTTGATAAGAAGATGATTCATTTCCTTTCCCAGACAAACCTTATCTTTGATGCAATCGGTCTAGCCATCTTCGCCCTCATTGGAGCCAGTACTGGCATCTCTCTCCAGCTAAACGCTCTAACCAGTGGTATTCTGGCAGCTTTGACAGGTGTCGGAGGCGGAATCGCCCGTGATTTACTCGTCAATGAAACACCTATTGTTCTTAAAGAAGATGTCTATGCTGTCCTTGCATTTTTCTCAGGAGTCCTCTATCATCTTTGCGTTGTAAATTGGAAATTACCTCAAATTCCAACCTTCATCACCATTTTTACCATTTCTTTAATCATTCGATTATTGGTAATTAAATACAAAATCAATCTTCCCAATATGGAAAGCAAACGAAAGGTCTGAGTTCGTCAACTCAGACCTTTTTGTATTATTATTGATTACCAGCCACCGTGGCCACCAGCACCTGGCCCTGTCGCAGTGATTTGAGTAATCTGCTCACCGTTAACTGTCACAGTACCTCCTGTCAATTCAGCAGTTCCATCGAAGTCAAAAGCAGATTGAGCTGTTACATCGATTGTACCACCGGAGATGTAAATGTCTCCATTAGCATCGAAGGCATCCGTATCTCCACTACCTACAGCTACTTTCAAGTCACCACCAGTTACCTTGATAAAGATATCTGATGACGTTGTACTTGCCGCATTAATAGCATCATCTGAACCGTAAACATCTAATGTACCACCATTAATCGTGATGTTAGTACCGTCAAGTGCCTCAGCAGATTCTGATACTGTAATGGTACCTCCGTCAATTGTCAAAGCCGTCTCCGCTTTAATACCATCATCACCTGCTGTTACAGTAATTTCACCACCTGTGATAGTTGTATAACCTTTGGTAGTATCTGTATCATTTGTAGACTTGATACCATCACCACCTGCTGTTACATTGATTGTACCACCATTGATTGTCAATGAATCCTTACCACGAATACCATCGTCCACTGCAGTAACGGTAATGTTTCCTGAATTCACGACAAGGTCGTCCGTCGATACAATACCATCTTGGAAGTTCCCCTCAACTATCAAGCTACCATTACCAGTGACGGTCAAATCTGCTTCAACATGGATAGCCCCCTCAATATTGGTGTCTGTATGATTGCTGGTATCTTTCACTGTATTCGTCGTACCATCTTTGATTTCCAATTCAACATTATCAGCATTAATAACATTGATTGCTGCAGTATCTGAACTTGAAATCTCAGCACCTGCTAGAATGATGCGAACATTGGCATCTGTTTCAACCGTTACACCAGCTGTTGTTGAACCAGTCAAAATATAGGTTCCTCCCTCAGTAATTTTCAAGCCATCATTTGAAAGCGTCACTTCTGTCGTTGGAAGGGCTGACCAGTCAATAGATGACGAGCTCGAATCTGGTGAAGTGCTATTATTTGAAGTTGTCGCTACACTTGTCTGACTAGTTGCTGCTGAGCTTGAAGTAGTCGTTGAACTTGAAGTAGATGAACATGCTACTAAGACACCAAGACTCATAAGAGTAACACCAGAGTAAAGTAAGTTTTTAAGATTTGTTTTCATAATAAAGATTCCTTTTCTTTAGGAAGTCGTATCCCTTCCTGATATGCTCCTAGTTTACCTTTCCTTCCTAAAAGAAAGATTAACGATTGCCAAAAGAAAACTTAAAGTTCTTAGGAACTACAAAAGGCCGGGAAACCCAGCCTAGGAATAATCATTGATAAAATCTATAACTTAACCCAATGCAAGCTTTTCAACTCAAGCAAGGGAGATGTTTCAGGGTTGGTATCTGATTCAGAAATGCGTTTTAAACCTGGAATCATCGCATTGTATTGATAAATGCGAAAAACACCATCTCCTTCAAATAAGTATGTTCCATCCTGTAAAGGACGAAGTAGGGCGTCCGGTCCAATTTCAAATCCAAGATTGCGGAAATTATCCACCAAACGTAGACTCTCATCGGCAAGCTGAGTATAGAGGTCAATTAAGACATATTCTTCCGACTTGTCCAAAGCTAGAAGCAGCTCCTCTGTACCATCATAGTTGACATCATACAAACTATAAAATATTCCACTGTATTCTTGCCCCTGGCTAGTTAATAAGCTCAGATAGCTACTGACCTCATCCTGATTGATTGCCTCAGCAGGCTGCCCCATATTCGCTTGATAACGATCAATAACTGATTGGTATACCTCACTTAGTTCAGGAGTGGTCACTGAGGATGCTTGCGTCTCGGAGCTAGATGCTATCGTTGACGCTTGCTGCAAACTAGAACTATCTGAAACTTGGCTTGAAGCACTAGAACTAGAACTCTCACCACCTTTTACCTGATTAGACTGACAAGCACCTAATAGTACAACCGTGGACACTAACATCAGTTTACTAATAAATGTTTTCATAACTTCCTCCTGTGCTCTATCTTTGGTCTTATACTCTTCGAAAACCAAAATTATCCGTTGTCAAGAGCCTTGATGAGTGAAAAGCTCCAGTGGAGGTTTTCAGCCTGTTACCTTGAAATAAGATAGTAACAGAGTTCTATCTTCGACTTCGTTTCCTAGGCTACTTTTGATTCTCATTGAGTATTAGTATAACATCTTTCCGAGGGCTTGTAAACGCCACCATATATGGACAAAGCATCCGAGCCAGAAAAAGCCGAATGTTTCCATCCGACTTTTGTTGTTAATCTTTCTGATCAAGAGCACGCAACATTTGATCAATTTTATTACCGTACTCAATTGATTGGTCTTTTTCAAAGACCAAATCCGGAATTTTATAAAGAGTTAACTTACGACCAAGTTCTCTCTTAATGGTTCCCGTCGCTTTTTCAAGACCCATTTGTGCTTTTTGATTATCGGATGCCAAATTACTCATGATTGTGTAGTAAACCTTGGCCATTGACAAATCGCCGACCATCTGAACATCTGTAATGGTCACTCCCTGCACACGTGGATCACGAACTTTCTTTTGCAAAATCTCATTGACTTCGCGCTTGATTTCCATCCCGACACGGTCTGTACGAAAATGATTCGCCATATTCTTTCCTTTCTTAGATGATAGAAAAGCTGAGTTTCCCCAGCTTGAATAATCCAAGTAGATTAAAAACTATTGCTTTAAAATCTACTAAAATCTATTAAATTATCACTTCCTCGACAAAATCACTTGTCTATGATTTTGACAATAAGAAAATATTATTTTTTGATTTCTTCCATGATGTAAGCTTCAATGGTATCATCAACTTTCAAGTCGTTGTAGTTCTCAATCATCAAACCACCCTCTTGAGCATTACCAACTTCTTTCACGTCATCTTTATAGCGTTTCAAACTAGCTAGTTTACCATCAAATACTACAACACCATCACGGATAACTCGAACACTTGAATCACGGGTAACTTTACCACGAACAACCATGAAACCACCGATCGTTCCAACTTTGGATACCTTGAAGGTTTCACGAATGATTGCCTCACCAATGATTTTTTCTTCATATTCTGGGTCAAGCATACCTTTCATGGCGTCTTCCATCTCTTCGATAACCTTGTAAATGATGCTGTGAAGACGTACTTCAACATCATCTGCTTCAGCTTGGTTACGTGCTTCAGCTGTTGGACGAACGTTGAAACCAATCACAAGAGCATTTGAAGCTTCCGCAAGAGTAATATCTGATTCGTTGATCGCGCCGACTGCAGAGTGGACGATATTGACACGTACTCCCTCTACTTCAATCTTTTGAAGCGATGATGCAAGTGCTTCAACTGAACCTTGTACGTCAGCCTTGATAATCACATTAACTGACTTAACCTCACCTGCTTTAAGGGTATCAAAGAGGTTTTCAAGACTAACTCGTTGCGTTGCTTGACGCTGTTTAAGAAGAGCACGTTTAGCACGTTCTTCACCTGCTGCACGAGCTGATTTCTCATCCTCGTAAACTGCAAAGTGATCGCCTGCCATAGGTGCTTCGTTCAAACCAGTAATAGATACCGGTGTAGATGGACCAGCAGTTTTAACACGACGACCAAGGTCGTTTGTCATGGCACGAACACGTCCAAAGGTATTTCCGACAACGATTGGGTCTTGAACATTAAGTGTCCCTTGTTGAACGAGAAGGGTTGCAACCGCACCTTTCCCTTTATCCAAATGCGCTTCGATAACTGTACCAATCGCACGAACAGTTGGATCTGCCTTCAGTTCTTGAATTTCAGCAACCAAAAGAACAGTTTCCAACAATTCATCAATGTTTTGGTTAAACTTAGCTGAGATTTCTACAAATTCAGATTCTCCACCCCAAGCGGTTGAGATAACACCGTGCTCAGCCAATTCACCGATGACACGCTCTGGGTTTGCACCTGGCTTGTCAATCTTGTTGATAGCTACAATGATTGGCACATTAGCTGCTCTTGAGTGGTTGATAGCCTCAATTGTTTGTGGCATGACACCATCATCTGCTGCAACGACTAGGATGGTCAAGTCGGTAACAGATGCTCCACGTGCACGCATAGAAGTAAAGGCCGCGTGTCCTGGAGTATCCAAGAAGGTAATTTTCTTACCAGCTTCCTCAATTTGGTAGGCACCGATATGCTGTGTGATACCACCAGCTTCTCCAGTAGCAACACGAGAATTACGTAGGGTATCCAACAAGGTTGTTTTACCATGGTCAACGTGTCCCATGATAGTCACAACAGGTGGGCGTTCTGTCATCTCTTCTTCATTGAGGTAGCCCTCTTCTACGAAGAAACGCTCAATATCTGCGTTATCGACCTCTACCTTTTCTTTCGCTTCAATACCATAATCAACCATGAGGAGTTCGATAGTATCTCCATCCAAAGATTGGTTTTGAGTCGCCATAACTCCCATAAGGAAGAGTTTTTTCACAATTTCAGCAGGTTCGCGTTTAATCCGTTTTGCAATTTCTGCGACGGTCATGCCAGCAGTATATTCAAATTCAGTTGGCAATTCGTGGAACTTGCGTTCTGTGACAGGTTTGGCAGGTTGGTTAGCCTTGCCTTTTTTATTTTTCTTGTTGTTATTCCAGTTACTTGTTCTTTGATTTCTCACTTGATTTTGACTATTTCGATTTCTTTGTTGTTTCCGTGGACCATCTTCTTCGTCACTATTAAAGTCACGTTTTTTATCTGGTCGAGCTTGTTTCTTACGACGGGTATCTACAGTAGTTTCTGCAACTTGCTCTGGTACCGATGCAACAGGTGCAGGCTTCACAAATGGTTTGCTTTCCACAACCGGTTCTTCAAACTTAATTTCTTTTGGCTTCTTAGGTTGCTTTTTAGCTTCCTGAGCCTGACGAAAACGTTCTTCACTGGTACGAGCATACTCCGCATTTTGTTCTGCTTTCAAAGCAGCAGCACGCGCTTTGAAGTCAATTTTAGGTCCTGCTGGTTTTGCAGCCTCTCTTTGTTCAAAGCGAGCTGACTGACCTGGACGGTTGTCCTGACGACGGCTGGCACGATTATCGCGTCGTTCACCAAATCGGTTGTCTTTCCGCTCTTCTGGACGCTGGTCACGACGATTGTCGCGGCGATCATTTCGCTCATTGTTTGAACGTCCCTGACCTTGTTGACGGTTATCACGACGGTCCTGACCAGATTTAGTTTGACCACCTTTTCCTTGCCCCTGAGCTCGCTTAGCAGCCTGCTCTTTGGCACGTGCTTCACGTTCTGCCTTAAAGTTTCGACTCTGTGGACGATGTGGAGCTGATTGTACTGTAGCTGTCGCAACTTCTTCTTTTACTACTGGCTGTGTTTCCTTAGCTTTTTCTAGCTTAGCTGTTTCCACCTTTGGAGTTTCATCAACCTTCTCAGGCTTGCTAACTTTTGTCGCAACTTTAGTTGCCTCTGATTTTTGTCCACCAAAGCTTTCTGCAAGGCGTTTAGCACTTGCTTCATCTACGCTTGAAGCATGGCTTTTGACTTCAAAGCCCAATTCTTGAGCCTTAGCAACAACTTCCTTACTGCTTACGCCTAATTCACGGGCTATTTCATTCAATCTCTTCTTAGACAATGCCTTGTCCTCCTGTTCTATTCCATAATAGACCTCATCTTCTTTGTAAATCCAGCGTCTGTCACTGCAAGAACTTTTCTAGCCTTGCCGACAGCTGCACTCAATTCCAGTGTTGAAAACACTGTTACAACTTCTACTTGATAGGTATGACTTTTATCTGTTACTTTTTTACTTAAATTTCCAGCAGCATCTTCGGCTAAAAACACCAACTTTGCCTGCCCTTTTTGAATAGCTTCAACAACCAGGTCCTCACCAGAAACCAGGCGACCAGCTCGCTGGGCCAAACCTAATAAATTTAAGATTTTCTGTCTCTTATTCGAGTCCAAGTTCTCTCCTCTTGATCTTATGATCAACATAGGCAATTAATTCATCGTAAAATTCTTCGGTCACTTCCATACTAAAGGAACGATCGAAGACACGACGTTTCTTAGCTTGGCTTGCCTCATCATTATCAAGCTTGATGTAAGCCCCACGACCATTTGCCTTGCCTGTTGGATCGATAAATACTTGACCTTCTTTATTTTTTACAATACGGAGCAAATCCCGTTTGTCGATGATTTCACCGGACACCACAGACTTGCGCAAGGGTATTTTTCTAGCTTTTGCCATGGTTGCTCCTTTTGCCTTATTCTTGTTCTTCTTCGACTTCTTCTACAACTTCGTCTGTTGCATATTGAGTTGCTTCAAAAGCTTCATACTCCGATGCTGACTTGATGTCGATACGGAATCCTGTCAAATGCGCTGCCAAACGAACGTTTTGACCACGACGACCAATTGCCAATGACAACTTATCATCTGGTACAACGACTGTAGCATGTTTCCCATCTTCCGTGTCAAACAATACTTGGTCAACTTCAGCAGGTGCAAGGGCATTGTAGATAAATTCCGCTTCATCAGCTACCCACTCGATAACGTCAATATTTTCCTCAGTAGGAATCATACGGTCATTCTTAGCATCGTAACGAGCTGGATGGAATTTGCTAGTGATTTTCTTGATATTTGAACCACCACGACCAACGATCGTACCGATGGCATCCACGTTTGGATTATGGCTACGAACAGCCACTTTCGTACGGTCTCCAGCTTCACGGGCAACACTCATGATTTCAACTGTTCCATCGTATACTTCTGGAATTTCCTGCTCCATGAGACGTTTAATCATTTCTGGATGGCTACGGCTAACAAATACATTAACCCCACGACCATTGTCTTCTACCTTGTAGACATAGACTTCGATGCGATCATGAGATTGGAAAACCTCACCAGGAATTTGATCCTGTTTTGACAACTGTGCTTCAATCGTACCAAGGTTGACATAGATAAAGCGATTATCAAAACGCTCTACCGTACCTGACATAATCTCATTTTCATGTTGCTTGTAGGTATTGAAGGTAATGGCACGCTTTTGTTTGCGCATCTTTTCCATGATGGTCTGTTTAGCTGATTGAGCAGCTACACGTCCAAATTCCGCTGGGTCTTCTTGGAATTTAATTTTGTCACCCATTTCATAAGCTGATGAAATAGCCAAGGCATCTTTTAGACTAATTTCTAGTCGGCTATCAAATACTTCATCTACTACTTCACGAACAGTAAATACATGGAAATCGCCTTTTTTCTCGTCAAATTCAATCACTGCTGATTCTGATTGACCATAACGGCGTTTATAAGCTGAACGAAGCGACTCTGTAACTGCATCAATGATATCCGCTTTGTTAATACCCATGTCTTCCTCTAAAATACGGAAGGCTTCTAGCATTTCTTTACTCATGTTGTTTTCCTTTTGCGCTCAAAAGGTCCTTTCTTAAAGTCTAATATCTTTTAAAATACTCATGAAAGAGCATTATAACTTAACAGCCAAACGGGCCTTAGCTACCGTCTGGTAAGGAATAGTCACTTCCTTCTTACGAGTTTTATCCATATATTCCATAATCAGGTCTGTTCCATCAAAGGAGAGCAAAGTTCCTTCGAAAACCTTGATTTTATCAATTGCCTGATAGAGCTTAACATGGATGTACTTTCCAACTGCCTTTTCAACAGCATCTGCCGTTTTTAAAGGACGTTCCAAACCTGGACTTGTTACCTCCAGCATGTATTGGTCTGGAAATGGATCTGGTTTGATAGTGTCCAAAATCGGACTGATCTTTTCGGATAAATCTGCCGTATCTTGAAGAGAGATTCCACCCTCCTTATCGACAAAAATCGATAGGACATAGTCACCGCCCATTTTACCATATTCCACATCTACCAACTCGTAAGGAGTTTGAATAGCGGGGGTAATTGCTGCTGTGACCAATTCAATAATTGATGACATAAACACCTCCTACTTTTACAGTCGCTAGAAATACATTACTCAAATAGTTCGCACTATCCAGGACTCTCTATTTCCTTTGACAGTAAACTCCCTTGTACTATCATTCATTCTATATACAGAAATCCGTGTACAGGGAAAGGGTTGACTGACGCCAACCCCTTTTCTCATTATTCACTTCCATTATTCTATCATATCTATCCCTATTTGTAAAGGAAAACGATGGATTATAGTCATTTAGTTTATTCGACAAAGGAAAAAGGTCTCTGCTAGACCTCTCCTCATTTTCCACTAAGGGAATTATTGAAACTGTGCTTCCACACGATAGATGACTTGACCCTTGTTTGAGAATTTCTCCTCATACTCAGTCATAACGTTACCTTCCAAACCATCAGCATGCAAATCTAGCCAAACTTGCTTCAAGACCATGCCATATTGAGAAAAACTAGCTAGGCTATACTCAAACAGACCACGATTATCTGTTTTGAAGTGGATTTCTCCCTTCTCAGGTAGGATTTCCTTGTAGGTATCCAAGAATGACTTGTAGGTCAAACGGCGTTTCTCATGACGTTTCTTAGGCCATGGATCTGAAAAATTCAGATAAAGCTGATCTATTTCTGCCGGTGCAAAATAGTTGGTCAAACTCGAACCATCCACCTGCAATAATTTTATATTTGGCAAGCCAGCTTCAAGCACACGGTCCAAGGCATAGCTTAACACGGTCATCTGAATATCAATACCAATATAGTTAATATCTGGATTTTGCGCAGCCATACCAGTGACAAAGCGACCTTTACCAGAACCAACTTCTATGTGGATAGGATTATTGTTTCCAAAAATCTCTGCCCATTTCCCCTTACATTCCTCTGGATTGGAGATAACATACTGGGGATTGTTTGCTAGAAGCTCACTCGCTCCCTTACGATTTCTAACTCTCATACTTCCTTATAGAAACTCTGACGGAATTGCCGTAGAGCGTAAATTTCTTTATTTGCAGCCAAAACATTGTAGCTTTCTACATGCTTAGCAATTTGGTTTAGGTAGCCAAGCTGGCCATACCAATAAACCTTATTTAATACTGTGCTGTTATATTTGTAGCCATAAGCCCGAAGCCACTCTTCCCAGGACTGACGAGGAATATAATGCGTCAAAATATAGGCAACATCCAACATCCGATCCGTTACACAAGCGGTCTCCCAATCTGTCAAATACACCAAACCAGACGTCGTTTCTACCCAGTTACTATGATGCAAATCTCCGTGAACAAATGTTGCCACCTCTTGACGGAATCTTGGTAGATTATTCAATAAATCTTGGCAGATAGATTGCAGATAAGAATTCTGTCCCAATCTAGTTGGCGCCTCTTTTTGCCAACGATAAACCAAATCCTGAGGTTCCATATAGGTATAATTCATCTGCAAAGCCTGATTGAGCAAAATACGAGAATAGTGCATTCTCACCAGTATTTGACGAATCTGTTTACTAGTCATATCTTGACGCTCCAAGGTACGACCATTCAACCACTCCTGCTCTACACGATGCCCCATTCCTACTTCACGATTTGCTGACAAAACGGGTGGTGTAATTTGCTCACGCGCAAGAGCAGACACTATCGGAGGCATCTCATACTTCACAAAGACTGGCGTTCCGTCTGACCGTAGGCCTTTAAACGCTTTGCCACTATTTCCTGCAATAGACTGTAATTGTAGCCCACTGGTATCAAACTGCATGCCTTTCCTCCTTTAAAAATTCCCTACTATTTTACTAATTTTCGTCTATTTAGTCAATCAATTTTTTTAATTTTAGAGGCAAATATATTTCATGCAGGAAAATCCCCACGAGAAGTAAGACGACTACCATCGTATTCTCTTTAGAAAATAGCAGAGCAAAGCCCAATTCCACCAGTAATAGACTGTATAAAATCACTCTAAGCAAATTCTGAAGACCGATTTTCTTGGAAGCTTTCTCCAAAGGATACAGTTGTGTTACATATTGATAATCATAGTGCTTGTAAAGCCCCAACAACTGGAAGACAAGCAAATAATGAAAGACTAAAACTAGGCCGATGGATAACCACGATTCTTCAATGGCAAATAGGGACAAAATCGCCAACAACAGTAGACGTATCGTCAAGCCCAAGTAGTCTCCTGAACGCAAGAAAGCCCGTAAGTAGAGATAAAACCAAGTCTGTCTCGACTTGACAAGACGCAAGATTCCATTGAGATAGCTTCTCGGTCTAACTGTCGTGCTGATGCCTTTAACCGTCGTAAACAAGGCAAAGAAACGTAAAATAGACTGTTTCCTTTTTTGTTCATCTTGAATAGCCTTAGACCAGTCCAATACTCCCTGTGACTGATAAGCCACTAATTGGCGCTTGACAAGAAGACATTTTAAAACCAACAAAGTAAGAAGACCAGCTACAATCATCCACACCGGTAAACCCAGTTTCAAATAGATTGGTAACAAAACAAGCTGAACCACCACCTGTATAGAGGACCAAAACAAGACCGTGCGTCTGGCCGCAACCTCGAGTCCTTGCAGAATGTCTTTTTCCTTGGTCAATAAGAAGATTTGATCAGCTTCTTCTAAATAAGTCGCAATTCTTCCGGACAATAGCACCAGTAGACTGATTGCAATAACCACCAAAACAATCGGCAACGGATTCTCAGGGAATGACAACAATAATTGACGGTATTGCAAACTCAAAAAGCCTAATAAAACCATGAGAACCAAAACAAAATGGTCATTCAGAACATAGCGCAGATATTTGGAACAACGATTTAAAAAATCTAGTCGGCGTTGTTGAAACAATTCTTTCATCCAGCCACTCCTTCTTGCGTCAAGGCCAGATAAATTTCGTTCAGACTTGCACCATCCATACCAAATGCGCTTTGTAGTTCCTCCAAATTTCCAGTTGCACGGACCTGTCCCTGATGTAAAATCACAAAAGAGTCGCACATTTTCTCAGCTGAGTCAAGAACGTGAGTGGACATGAGAATGGAAGTTCCCTTAGATTTTTCTTCCTCCAAAAGAGCGATCAAGTCAGAGATAGCCACAGGGTCTAATCCCAGAAAAGGCTCATCAACAATCAGCAGACTCGGCTCCACCATAAAAGCACAAATAATCATGACCTTCTGCTTCATTCCCTTTGAAAAATTGACAGGAAACCAGTCCAATTTTTCATCCAAGCGAAACAGTTTTAACAAGTGCTCAACACGTCCCCAAGCTTGCTCCCAGGATAAATCATAGGCCATTGCTACCACTTCCAAGTGCTCTTTGAGGGTTAGTTCTTCATACAAACTTGGTGTTTCAGGGATAAACCCAATCTTCTTCCGATAATTTTCAGCCCCTTGTAGCAAAGTTAGGCCGTCAATTGCAATCTGTCCTTGATAAGGTGTCAAAAGACCGATAATTTCCTTAATAGTCGTTGATTTCCCTGCACCATTTAAACCAATTAGACCAACTAATTGACCATCCTCAACCGTAAAAGATACATCTTTCAAAACCGGGATATTGACATACCCTCCAGTTACATTTTTTACTTCTAACATACATTTCTTCCTACAATTTGATATAATTATTATAACAAAAATCCCAGAAAGAGGTTGCCATTATGTCGGATTGTATTTTTTGCAAAATTATCTCTGGAGAAATACCAGCTTCAAAAGTCTACGAAGATGACCAAGTATTAGCCTTCTTAGACATCACTCAGGTCACAAAAGGACACACATTGGTCGTCCCTAAAAAACACTACCGAAACGTGCTTGACATGGATGAAGAAGCTGCAGCCACACTCTTTTCTGTTGTGCCGACCATCGCTCGTCAGTTAAAAGAAAAACTTGGAGCTAGTGGTCTAAACATCGTTAATAACAACGAGGAGGCTGCTGGACAAACCGTCTTTCATACACACATCCATCTCTTACCACGCTTTAACAATCAAGATGGATTGAACATTCAATTTAAAGCCAACGACCCTGACTTCCCAGCCCTGGCTCAACTGGCACAAGAGCTCTATCTAGGAGAATAATATGAAACTTCGTAATATCATTTTAGCCGTAAGCGCCGCTACCGCCAGCTTCCTTGCAGTCACGCATCGGGATAAAATTGCTAAAGAAGTACAGGAAACCAAACAACTTCTATCAGATATTCAATTGAGCAAGGACAATATTCAGGAACAACTTGCCATTATCCAAAGTTTTCAAGAACCCTTGCAGGAAATGGCTTCTGACTTACAATATAAGACTCGAGTCTATCAGCAAAGTATTGCAGGAAACTTGGAAGAAATCCAACAGATTCTCAAAAAATACCAGAATGAGAATAGCACTCCCTGACATAGGGAATTTCCAAATATATAAAAATAGAGGTTGCAAACAACCTCTATTTTTATAGGCTTTTATACTCGCTCGTCAAAGTAATAAAAGAAAAACTGAATGACTACATTATTGTGACCCGTTTTCATCACCAAGTACTGGCTCTGTTGAAAAATCGATTACCTGCTCTTCTGTTGTTACAGTCGTAGTAGCTGATGGATTCCCTATTTCTGGATCCAAGCGTTCCGCCCACGGACTTGCTTCTAGCAACAAGAGATTTGTATATACATCATAAACGTTGATTGGACTTGGTAATCCCACTTGTCCTTCGTAAACCTTCACGTTTGTGACTAAGTCGGTCTTTTCTTCTAAGCCGATAGATTTTTTCAAAATATTTTGCATTTCCAATAGGTGTTCGCTGGTTGGTAATTGATAATAGATTGCATCAACCATTTGATCCACACCGCGCAACTGATAGGAATTCAACTTGGAGACAGAGTCTTTGTACCCCAAGAGACTTGGAATTGTCGCAGGACTAATCTCAATGTTGGTTCGCATATTATTGGAAATGGCAGTCAGAATCTTCTTATACTGGGTAAAACCGTCTAACTGAAGGAGTTTTTTTATAATAGCCGTTATAACTTCACGTTGACGTCTCTGACGACCAATATCCCCCTCAGGATCATCATAGCGCATCCGAGCATAAACCAGCGCCTGATTTCCATTTACCAACTGTTTCCCCGGCTGAACGATAGAGGTGTAGGCAGGCTCATGTTCCGAAATGGATATAGGGAAGCCAAGAGTATTATTTACCTCAATACCTCCAACCGCATCAACAAGCTCAACCAGACCATCCATATTTATTTCGATATAGCGGTCAATATTAATATCCATCATCTTTTCGATCGTGGCAATGGCCATCGGTGCCTGTCCGTAGCTATAAGAATGATTTAGTTTTTCAACCGTTCCTGAAGATTCCCCGCTCGCTTCTGCGATTTCAACCATAATATCACGAGTCAAGCTCATCATATTGGTTTCCTTAGTCTTAGGATTGACGGTTACCAAAATCATCGAATCACTACGACCACCCTCCCAATCTCCTCCACGGGTCGCTTGGTCCATATCCACCCCCATCAGTAGGATAGTTAGGGGCTCTGTCGCATCAATCGGAGTGATTTTTTCTTCTCCATCTAACTGCTTAAATGTTTTCGAAATAGCATCCGTAGAAAAATTTAACAAGCTGGCTCCATATATTAAGCCGGCACCTAGTGTTAAACCAACAATAGCCAAAGACATTAAGAATATTTTTTTTCCAATTGTCATACTTCACCAATTAACTTGCCCATATAATAAAGATCAAGCCATTCTCCTTCATCTGTTCTAGCCCCACGTATCTGGGTTCCTTCAATGTTGAATCCTAGTTTTTGATATAAATGTACTGCCACCTGATTGCGAACCTGAACCGTTAATTCCAAACGCTTCAATACATCCATTTCCTCTGCCCAATGCAATACTTCCTCCAGTAAAATCGTCCCTAGACCGTGACCCCAATAGGCTTTTTTTACTGCAATAAAAATATTTCCGATATGGCTAATGCGAAACTGCTTAGAGGACTTAACAGAAATTGCGCCGACGACTTCCGAACCAACTTTAGCCAACAGGCACAATTCACGAGGATTTTCGATTCCTGCTTCGAAGATGGTCTCCATTTCATCAACACTAAATCGAAAACCAGTCTCATCCATGACCAGATAATCCGTTTCTCTAGCAACTTGATTCATAAAATCAATAAAAGCTGCTGCATCAGCTGGTTCAGCTTCACTAAAATACACTTCTTTTTCAGACATTTTGGAACTCCTTCGCTAAATCGCTACTTTGAGCCCCATGAGATTCGACTGTCAATCGTCGACCATCTCCCTCTTTCTCTATACGAATGAGCAAATAGTCATCAAATAGACTGACATCCAGTAATTCTCCCCACTCGATAACCGTTAGACCACCTCCATAAAGAAAATCATCCAAATCAATCGAGTCAGGATCATCTCCAATTCGATAAACATCTAAGTGATAAAGTGGCAGGGTCCCCTCATACTCTCGAACAATCGTATAAGTAGGACTCTTAATCATCTGTTCAATTTTTAAACCCTTGGCCAAACCCTTGGTCAGAGTTGTTTTCCCAGCACCCAAATCTCCTGATAATACTAGAACTTGATTTGGCTTACAGGCTTTTCCAATTCTCTCACCAATGGCAATCAATTCATTTTCATTCTGACTATACATGTCTTTAATTATACCATAGCCCCAGTAGTTTGTCATAGGTCTACTAGAAATTGTAGACAAGTCGACAGAAAAAATCGCAAGCCAGAGCCTGCGATTTTGTTTATTCTACGCTGAAAAGATATGGGTAGACTGGTTGATTTCCTTGATGGATTTCGACCTCGACATCTTCAAATTGTTCTTCTAGCTGTTCAGCAAGAGTTTGAGCCAATTCTTCATTACCATCTTCACCGATATAGATCGTCACGATTTCGCTATCTTCATCGAGCATTTTCTCAAATGTAGCGACAAGTGTTTCCATCATATCTGGATTAGAAACCACAATCTTGCCATCAACCATACCAAGGTTGTCATTCTCATGGATTTCAAGACCGTCAATGGTTGTATCGCGGACCGCAGTTGTCACGCTACCACTTTTCACTTCTGCAAGTGATGCGGTCATAGCCTCAAAGTTGCTTCCCAAATCACGACTTGGATCAAAGGCAAGTAAGCTAGTAAAACCTTGTGGTAGGGTCTTGGTTTCCACAACCTTAACCGCAACTTCTGCAACCTCAGCAGCCGTCTGAGCAGCCATCAAGATATTTTTGTTGTTTGGCAACAAAATGACATTGCGGGCATTAACCAATTCAATAGCATTGACAAAATCTTCTGTTGATGGGTTCATAGTCTGACCACCTGAAATCACATAGTCAACGCCTTGTGATTTGAAAATTTCTGTCAAACCTTCACCAGCAGCAACCGCAATAATAGCATACTCTTTTTGTTCAGTCGGTTTTTGGAAAGTTTCTTCTTTTTCGACCTGAGCTTCATGTTGCTCACGCATATTGTCCACTTTTACCTTGACCAAGCTACCGTATTGAAGACCCGCTTGCATGACCAAACCTGGATCTTCTGTATGGACATGGACTTTAACGATTTCATCATCGTTGACTACAAGGAGGGAATCCCCAAGGTCGTTGAGATAGTTACGGAATTCTTCATAATCAAAGTCCTTCACATAAGTAGGACCTTGGCGAAGAGCTACCATGATTTCGGTACAATAACCAAAGGTAATGTCTTCTGTTGCAACATGTCCAGCCACTGACTTGTGGTGCTCAGCATTGATCATTTCAGACATAACAGCAGGTGTCGCCTCAAAATCTTCCGAAGCAATATACTCACCTGTCAAAGCTGACAAGAAGCCTTCATAAATGTAAACAAGACCTTGTCCACCTGAATCGACAACACCAACTTCCTTCAAGACTGGAAGCATCTCTGGCGTTTTCTTAAGAGCACGATTAGCACCGTCAAGAGTGGCACGCATGACCTCAACCGCATCATCAGTCTCTTCTGCCTTTTTTAAAGCGGCAGTGGCTGCCCCACGCGAAACAGTAAGAATTGTACCTTCAACTGGCTTCATAACGGCTTTATAAGCCACTTCTACACCATGTTGAAAGGCTTGCGCCAAATCCTTACCGTCCAATTCAACCTTGCCTTTAACAGATTGACCAAAGCCGCGGAACAATTGCGACGTAATAACACCTGAGTTTCCACGAGCTCCCATCAACAAGCCCTTAGAAAGAATTTGTGCAACTTCTCCAACAGTAGAAGCAGACTTATCTGCCACTTCTTTAGCACCATTGGTAATAGTCATCCCCATGTTGGTACCAGTATCCCCATCTGGAACTGGGAAAACATTGAGTGAGTTCACATATTCGGCTTGTTTATTCAGACGAGTTGATGCTGCCTGCACCATTTCTTGAAATAAACTAGTTGTAATTTTAGACACAATTATTCTCCTACGACTTTGATATTTTGGATAAAGACATTGACGGCATCTACAGAGATACCTAGTTGATTTTCCAAGTTGAACTTAACACGTTCTTGGATATTGCGAGATACTTCACTGATCTTTACACCGTAGCTCATCACAGTATAAACATCGACTGCAATGCGACCATCTTCCAAGGTCTTGATCACAACACCTTTAGAATAATTTTCTTTTCTCAAAAGTGCTTGAAAATTATCCTTGATCGCAGACTTACTAGCCATCCCAACAACACCGAAAATCTCAGTCGTAGCACCGCCAACAACTGTGGCAATCACGTCATCAGTCAATTCGATTTGGCCGTCTTTAGTATTGATTTTAACAGTCATAATTCGTTACCTCAAATAGTTTTATCACTCCATTCTACCACATTTTCTGCTTTCTGTAAAAAACAAGCTTGTTACATCGGATTTTACAAAAAAAGAGCTCCCAAAGGAACCCTTTTCACAATTAACCTAAACGCTGCTTAGCATCTGCTGCACGTTGGAAAGCTTGTCCGACATAGTTGATACAGAGCATCATCACAAGGATGAAGATGGCTGCTGGCAACCAAATCCATGTCTTGTTTTCCAAAATATCTGCATTGCGGGCATTGGCAATCAAGGTACCCAAACTTGGTACTGTCGATGGTAGACCGAAACCAAGATAAGTCAACGAAGTCTCGATACCGATATTTCCCGCAAAGTTCAAGGTCAAGTTAACGATAATCAATGAACTTAAGTTTGGTAAAATTTCACGGAACATAATCATGAAGTCGCTTGTTCCCAATGTTTTTGATGCATTGACATAGTCCAAACTTGCCTCTGACAAAGTCCTTGTACGGAATAGACGAGCCTTGGCCGTCCAATAAAAGGCACTCATGATAAGAATGAAATGATAGATTGTATAGTTCTTGATAACTGTCACGAAAACAATGATCAACATTGTCACCGGCAAAATCATGATGAAATCGACAATACGCATCAAGAATCCGTCCAAACGACCGCCATAATAACCAGAAATCAGACCGACAGAGATTCCGACAATACTTGTAATAATCGTAATGGTAAAACCGATAATAATCGAGTTACGAGCACCGATAATCAGCTGACCAAAGATATCTTTACCACCTTCATCTGTCCCCAAGATATAGCCGTTAACACCTGGTTCCAAGTAACGTCCCAAAAGGTTGACTTTCATAACTTGTTCTTGATTCAACAGAAGCGCTCCGATAAAGACTGTCAAAAGAACCGTCACTAAGATAATTAATGAGGTCAATGCAAGTCGATCTTTCATAAACTCCCGCGCGATGACACGGAAGCCACCTGGAGGAGTTGAAGCAGATTGTACTTGTTTTTTATTTTCTTTACTCACCTTACTCCTCCTTCTATTTCACACGGATACGTGGATCCACGATACTCATGATAATATCTGAAATCAATGTCCCCAACAAAGTACCCATACCAAATACCAACAATAAAGCTAAGATAACACTATAGTCACGACTAGAAATAGAGTTAAAGAATAACTGACCGATACCTGGGTAAGTGAAAATATTTTCAATAAAGATAGAACCACCAATTAATCCTGTCAATTCATAGCCCAAGAAAGATGCGATCGGTAAAATCGAATTACGGAAAATATGACGGTTATAAACAACTCTCTCAGGAACACCTTTGGCACGAGCTGTACGAACATAGTCCTGGCTCTTAGCATCAATAATCCCCGTACGGAGATATTGAATAGTAACTGTTGTTGACAAAATCGCCATTGTAATCGCTGGCAGAATCATATGGTGTAAACGACTGAGAGTCGCTGCAAATCCTTCCACACCACCGCTAATCGAACCGCGCGTCGGGAACCAGCCCAAACTAAAGCCAAACATCCAGAGCATGAGGATGGCAAAAACGAAAGTTGGAGTTGAAAATGTCAAGAAGTTATACACGCCAATGATTTTATCTGCAAGTGAGTTTTGATAACGACCTGCAATCATACCCAATGGAAGTGCAATCAAATAAGTCAATACCATCGTCAAGAGGGATAATCCAATTGTATTATTCAAGCGCTGCATGATGACATCAACAACTGGTTGTTTAAAAATAACACTCTGACCAAAATCTCCTTGCAAAAGATTGCCTACCCAACGGAAATACTGAACAGGGATTGGGTCATAATAACCTGCCGCAATCCGTTTTTGTTCAATGATTGCTGGATCAATATTTGGGTCAATCAATCCTGTAAAGGGATCCCCCGGCATCATCTTCGCAACAAAGAACGCAATGACACTCAAAATAATAATCTGCGGAATCATCATGAGTAAACGACGTAATACTGTTTTCCACATCTTAGTTCTGACCTCCTTCTGGAAGGGCTACTTGATGAGTTTCTGAGAAGGATCTCAAATCGTACACACGACCGTTTTCATCATAGTATTGACCTTGCATTTCTTGATATTCTTTTTCAGCAGCCAAACGCTTTTCTTTATTCTTCAATCGATTGAGTGGGTCAATCGTTGGAATAGCTGACAACAAACGTTTAGTATAAATGTGTTGTGGATTATTATAAATATCGTTCTTATTTCCTGTTTCTACGAAACGTCCGCGATACATGATGAACAATTCATCACACATGTGTTGCACAACACCGAGGTCATGGGAAATAAAGAGATAGCTGAGCTTAAACTCATCTTGGATACGTTTCATATAATTCAAGACCTGTGCCTGCACAGACAAATCCAAGGCAGAAACCGGCTCGTCTGCAATAATCAAACGAGGATTACTAGCCAAGGCACGAGCAACACCGATACGTTGGCGTTGACCACCTGAGAATTCGTGAGGATATTTAATCAGAGCTTCTTCATTTAGACCGATTGTATCCAAGAGTTGAAGAACCTTTTTCTTTTCTTCATCTGGAGATAAGCGGTCAAAGTTACGAATTGGTTCTGCAATGATGTCCAAGATACGTTTTTTCGGGTTGAAACTTGAAAGAGAATCTTGGAAAATCATTTGAACATCACGATTAAAGTTTCCTTTTTTACCACGTGATTTGTTGGTTACATTTTGTCCTTCATAGATAATCTGACCAGAAGTGGCACGCTCTAAACCGATAATTGCCTTACCAATGGTCGATTTCCCAGAACCTGACTCACCTACCAAACCATAGGTTTTTCCTTCTTCAAACTCAATATTAACGCCATCGACAGCATAGACATGATCCGTCACACGGTTAAAGAAGCCACTACGAATTGGATAATGGACTTTTAAATCTTTTACTTCAATAAATCCCACTATTAGGCCTCCCCTTCAAAATAGAATGTCTCATGGCAGGTACAACGAACAAAGTGATTTGGACCTACCTCGTGCATACTCGGATTCTCTTCATGAGCCTCTGCTCCAATCCACGGAATACGCGGAGCAAAACGGCAACCCTTACGAACCATTTTTGTAATCGGCGGCACAATACCTTCAATAACATGAAGATCGCCTCCTTCGCTACCTGATTGAGGATTTGACTTCAAGAGCGAACGTGTATATGGATGTTTTGGATTGGTAAACAATTCTTCTACTGGCGCTACTTCGACAAACTGACCACCGTACATGACCGCCACACGATCAGCAGTCTCTGCAACTACTCCCAAGTCATGGGTAATCAAAATAATACCCGAACCTGTCTCCGCTTGAATATCATTTAAGAGATCCAAGATTTGTGCTTGAATTGTAACATCCAAGGCCGTTGTAGGTTCGTCCGCAATAATAATTGGCGGTTTACAAGACAAGGCCATAGCAATAATGATACGCTGACGCATACCACCTGAAAGCTCATGTGGATACTGTTTGAATGTCCGCTTAGGATTTGGAATACCTACCTGAGCCAAGAGTTCCAAAACTCGCTCTGTACGAGCATTGGCATCCAAATCAGTATGATAGAACAGTGCCTCATCAATCTGTGCACCAATCGTCATCAATGGATTTAGAGAAGCCAAGGGATCTTGGAAAATCATACCAATATCATTACCACGTACCGTATTGTACTTAGCTTCATCCATGCCAATCAATTCCATATCATTGTACTGGATGCTTCCTGTGATTTTGGTATTCAAAGGGTTATGCAAGCCCATGATGGTCGTTGCCAAAGTTGATTTACCACAGCCAGATTCCCCTACAATTGCCAAAATTTCATTTTTTTGCAATGAGATATCAACACCGTCAACAGCGTCAAAATAATCATCTCCAATACGGAAACCGACGTGTAAATCTTTAATGTCTAAAAGCGGTTTTTCGGTAGCCACGCTTTTTCCTCCTTTATGTGCCAGCTAATCAAGCTCAATCAATTCAATAGCCTTACGATTATCAAGTTCATATAACGTTTGATTAACTGACTTTATATAACTACTCTAGAATAACATATTTCTACCAAATTATCGTTTGATAGCGATTACCCAGAAGTAAAAAATGTACCTATATCCAATCATAAATCAAGACCATCCCTATCACTGTCTCAATTAGGAATTGAGTAGGTTAATGTTTTTCATCTTGAGTTTTTGTTAGTAGGGACTCATTTTTGTGTACTGAATCTACTATACCACAATTATCTGAAAATTCCAATAGCAATCTGAAAAAAGCCAATCAAATTGGCTTTTTCAGATTTTATTGTCTTCTAACAAATTATTCTGCCACTACACCTTTATCAGCAGTAAGTTCGATATTCTCAAAAGCGATACCTTTACCTGAAGCTGAACCGTAGTTGGTGTCATAGTTTTTCACACGTTTGTTAAGCGCTACAATTGACTCAGATTCAAATGTTGGAATAGCAAATGCTTGTTCGTGAGCATATTTTTGCCAAGCCTTATAGTTCTCAACATTTTTCTTATCGTCAAATGATTCTGTTGAGCTAATTGCTTCCAACAACTTAGTATTTTCATCAGATACGAAACGTGACATGTTGAAGGCAGCGATAGGTCCCCATAGACCACTTGGGTTTGGATCGTAACCTGTTGACCATCCACCAGCATACATATCAATAGCAGCATCATTAGCCTGAACTGAGTTATAGAACGACTTACCTTCAACTGTACGTCCTGTGTAAAGTTCGACATTCAAGCCAACTTCTTTCCACCAAGCAATGTATTGTTGTACAAGCGCTTCGTTAGCTTCAGTACGTTTACGAGCCGCAAAGGTAATCTTGAATGCCTTACCATCTTTGCCTTCACGGATACCATCACCATCTACATCTTTGTAGCCAGCTTCATCCAAAAGCTTGTTCGCTTTTTCAGGATTGTATGAATAGCCTTCCAACTCTGAATCATGAATATCGCCGAAGAATGAGATAATCAATGATTTTGCAGGGTGGTAAAGACCATTGTACAATGACTCACCAGCTGTCTTAGTATCAATCGCATAGGCAATTGCTTGACGAAGTTTCACATCATTCATCTTGGCATTTTCGTCCATAACGTTCTTACCGGCTGCTTCGTCATATTTACCAAAATTAAATGAAATGTATTCATAAGCTGAGTCCAAAGAACCAACAATATTCAAGTTAGATGCTTTTTTATATGAATCCAACTGATCTACTGGCATGTCAGCAATATCATAATTCCCCGCTTTCATTTCAGAAACAATAGTATCAGGAGATACGATGTCAATCTTCAATGAGCTTGTTTTTGGTTTCGTACCTTTGAAGAAGTATTCGTTTGGTACGTAAGTGATAGACTCACCATTGACGATTTCTTTAATCTTCCACGGACCCATACCAACAAGCTTCGCAGTACGTGAGTATTCGCTCTTTTCCCAGTCTGCAACAGGGATGTCTTTATAGATGTGTTCTGGTTGGATATAGGCTGGGACATCACCACCTGCATACATCATTGAAGGGGACATTTCTTTTACAGTCAATTCTACTGTATAGTCATCAACTTTCTTAAGACCAGAGATGTCTGATGCTTTTCCATCAACAAATTCTTGCATACCTTCAATGTTCAAGAATTTATCATCAAAACGAATACCTGTATAGTCTTTGCTTGCCATTGACTTAATTGTAAAGATATAGTCGTTGATTGTGAATGGCTCACCATCTGACCACTTGTAATCCTTACCAGTCAAGCTGACTGTGATTTTCTTACCTTTCACATCAAATTCAGCCTTAGCAAGACCAGAATCATCCAACTTACGATCTCCATCGTAACCGAACATTGAAATATCAACCATTCCACCAAATGTTGAGTCAGTAGTATTCTCAGTCAACTCGTCAATTAAAAGACCTGATGAAGTTGTTGGTGACACAAATGCATATTTCAATTGAGCATCTGCGACTGCTGTTCCATCTTGTTTTACTTCAGCTGGGAATGACAATTCCTGTTTTGCTGCACCTGATTGTTTTGAACCACATGCTGCAAGAACAGATGCTGAAAGGAGAGTCACACCTGCAAGTGCAAAAAGTTTCGTTGTCTTTTTCATAAAACACCTCTGTTTTCTTTTTGTTTGACACTTATTACTATGTCTTATAAAAATCATTATATCATAAATTTTTCTTAAATAAAGTCTTTTTGTCAGAAAATTTTGTAAAAACATATTTTTTCATCATTTTCTCATTTTTTACATGTTTTTTCCAAATTTTTCTAACATTTCTTGTGATATAATAGAATAAAATACCCCAAAAAGGAATGATTATGCGTAAACTTTTACTAACACTCACTACAATCCTTGCCGTTTTTTTAACTTCCACACCTATTTTGGCAGAAGATTTTTCTGTTGCAGCCAAGCATGCTATCGCGGTTGAAGTAGGTAGCGGCAAAATCTTGTATGAGCAAGATGCCGAAACCAAAGCAAGCATTGCTTCTATCAGTAAGACATTGAGCATTTACCTGGTCTACGAAGCACTGGCAAAGGGGGAAATCACTTTAGATACTATGGTAGATATTTCTGATTATCCCTATAGCCTCACTTCTAATACCGAATTAAGCAATGTCAATCTAGATGAACGCTCCTATTCTGTAAGAGACCTATTAAACGCTTCTTTAATAACATCATCCAATAGTGCTATTATTGCTCTGGCAGAAAAAATAGCCGGTAGCGAAGCTGCATTCGTTGATCGAATGAAAGCAAAAGTCCAAGAATGGGGAATTACCGATACAAAAATTGTCAATGTATCCGGGCTAGATAATACCGACTTGGGTGAAAATATTTATCCAGGTTCCAGTCCTGAAGATGTAAATATGTTTTCAGCCCTAGATGTTGCTATCATCGCAAGACGATTAATACTCGACTATCCTCAGGTGCTCGACATTACCTCGCTAAACGCCTACGATTTTGGCGGCTACACTTACTATAGCACCAACCAAATGCTGAGCGACGGCACTCACGCTCGTGGAGGGGTTGACGGCTTAAAAACAGGGACCTCAAACTCGGCTGGTTCAAGTTTTCTTGCAACAACTCAACAAGCTGGTATGCGCATTATCACAGTAGTATTGAATGCCAATGATGGGCTGACCTCTCCAGAAAATCGCTTTGTCGCGACAAATGATTTGATGAACTATGTTTATTCTAACTTTTCGCTTGTTACACTAGTAAAAAAAGGTGAAGCCTTTGAAGATAGTAAGATAAAGGTTTTCAATGGTGAAAAAGAAACAAGTCCTGTTGTTGCAGCAGCAGATTTAACCGTTGTTCAACGAAAACAAACTGATAATGTCCCCACCGCAACTTTTACAACGGATATAAAAGAAATTGATGCTCCCCTCAAAGCGGGGACCTTGGTTGGCAAACTGCAACTGAAAGATCAAGATCTCATTGGAAAAGGTTATATTTCCGAGCAAGCTAGTGTCAATATGATTATCCCTAGCGATATGAAAGAAGCATCCTGGCCTTTCTCTTGGTGGAATCAATTTGTCCGCTATGTCAATGAAAAATTATAAAAAATAGTATGTCGAACGATTTTCGACATACTATTTTTTTATCGCAGAGTGACATCCGCTACTCCTCTTCTCCTACTTCAGTAGGGAGTTTGACGGGCTTGAACAGCTTTAAAGCTGTTTGAGTCACAAGGTTGGCTGAATTACAAAGAGGAGAGAGTTCCTGCAGAACTCCTTATTACATATCGCTTCCTTACAGGAAGCGACGTCAATAGGATAAAAATAGTCTCCCAGACTATTTTTATCCTACTGACCCCTCCATTTCATAGGCAATCAGTCTGTTGAGTTCGACTGCATATTCCATTGGGAGTTCTTTGGTGAATGGTTCAACAAAGCCCATGACAATCATCTCTGTAGCTTCGGACTCGGACAAGCCACGGCTCATGAGGTAGTAGAGCTGTTCTTCTGAGATTTTTGATACTTTGGCTTCGTGTTCGAGGGCCACTTGTGAGTTGTGGATTTCATTAAATGGAATGGTATCTGATTTGGAAATATCATCCATGATAATGGTATCACACTCGATGTGGCTGATAGACTTGGCTGAGTTTTTAGCAAAGGTTACTTGACCACGGTAGTTAACTTCTCCACCGCCACGGGCAATGGATTTGGATACGATAGAAGATGAAGTCCGTGGTGCATTGTGGATCATCTTGGCACCGGTATCTTGGACCTGACCTTTGTTGGCAAAAGCAATGGACAACATAGTTCCGCGGGCTCCTTCGCCTTCTAGGTAAACCGCCGGGTATTTCATGGTCGTCTTAGCACCAAGGTTCCCGTCAATCCACTCGACAGTGGCATTTTTCTCGGCACGAGCACGTTTGGTTACCAGGTTATAAACATTATCTGACCAGTTTTGAATGGTGGTGTAACGCATATAGGCACCTTCGTGGGCAATGATTTCCACAATAGCAGCGTGGAGGCTGGCAGTTGAGTAAGTCGGAGCGGTACAGCCTTCTACGTAGTGAACGCTTGCTCCTTCATCCACGATAATGAGGGTGCGTTCAAACTGACCTGTTCCTTCGTTGTTGATACGGAAATAGGTTTGGAGTGGAATATCCAATTTAACACCCTTTGGTACATAGATGAAGGTCCCACCTGACCAAACTGCTGAGTTGAGGGCAGCTAGTTTATTATCTGACGGCGGAACGAGTTTTCCAAAGTATTTTTTGAAGAGTTCTGGATGTTCCTTGAGAGCCGTGTCGGTATCTGTAAAGATAATACCGTGCTTGTCGTACTCTTCTTTCATGTTGTGGTAGACCACTTCTGATTCGTACTGGGCAGAAGCTCCTGCCAGGTAAGCACGCTCAGCTTCTGGAATACCGATGCGTTCAAAGGTTTCTTTGATTTTGTCTGGTACATCATCCCAGCTACGTGCTGGCTTATCCGACGGTTTTTGATAGTAAACAATATCATCAAAATCCAGTTCAGACAAGTCGGCTCCCCAGGTCTGCATAGGCATTTTCTTAAAGGTTTCGTAGGATTTCAAACGGAATTCTAACATCCATTCAGGCTCGCCTTTGATACGGGACATTTCACGAATGACTTCTTCGTTCAAACCCTTACCAGTCGAAGCCACCAGTTCCACGTTCTCGTCATGGAAACCAAATTTGTATTCCCCAAGGTCAATCGGGGTTGGTTCAATTCTTTCTTCTGACATAATATAAGATACTAAGCCCAAAAAGTATGAAAATAGCAGTTACGCTCTCTTAAATACTTGCTGGGCGAGTTCAATTTCATTTCCAATCAGAAACTGAACAATCCTTTCTGTATGATTTTCATTTTTTGTTTATTCGATGGCGCTCAGACAGCACTTTCACTCCGTTCTAGTGCTTTCTTCAGGGCATTCCATGGAAGTGTAGCACACTTGATGCGTTGGGGGAATTTGGCAACACCTGCGAGTAGGGAGGCGTCTCCTAGTTCCTTCTGGCGTATGTCTTCTTGCCCTTGGACCATTTGTGAGAAGATTTCTGCCAGTTCTTGAATCTGACTGATTTCTTTGCCAAGGACTGCCTCGGTCATCATGGAAGCCGATGCGGTTGAAATGGTACACCCAACTCCGTCGAAGGCAATGTCGGCAATCAGGCCATTTTCAATCTTGACAGACAATTCAATCACATCACCGCAGGTTGGGTTGTGGAGTTCTAATTTTTCCACTCCGTCCAAACTTCCGCGATGACGAGGCGACTTGGAGTGTTCAGACACAACTGCCATATAAAGAGAATCTAATCTAGATAGGGCCATTGAAAAACTCCTTTGTCTTGATAATTGCTTCAACCAACTTATCACAGTCGGCCTTGGTATTGTAGATGTAAAAACTTGCTCGTACAGTAGCAGGCACCTGCAAATATCTGAGAAGCGGTTGGGCACAATGGTGGCCAGCCCGCACAGCAACCCCTTCATAGTCCAGAGCAGTTGCCACATCGTGTGGATGCAAGTCGTCCAAGTTAAAGGCAATAACCCCCGTTCGCTTGGACAGGTCCTGACTGCCATAAATGGTCAAGCCTGGAATAGCCTGCAATTTTGGAAAGACATAGTCAACCAGTTCCGCCTCGTGGGCCTGGATAGCGTCCATACCAATTTCGGTCAGGTAATCAATGGCCGCTCCCAGCCCAATGGCACCTGCAATATTGGGCGTTCCTGCCTCGAACTTCCAAGGTAATTCCTTCCATGTGGCTGACTGCTCATAGACAAAGTCAATCATCTCACCACCGAATTCAACAGGTGACATGAGATTGAGCAATTCTTCCTTGCCGTAGAGAACGCCGATTCCTGTCGGTCCTAACATTTTATGACCTGAAAAGGCATAGAAATCCACGTCTAATTCTTGCACATTGACAGCCATGTGGGGAACTGACTGGGCTCCGTCCACCGCCAAGTAGGCACCGACCTGATGCACCAGCTCTGCTATTTCCCCAATAGGAGCCACGCCACCTAGGACATTGGATACGTGGGCTAGGGAGACAAACTTGGTCTTGGAAGACAACAGCGACCGCAGGTGGTCCATGTCTAGCTCGCCGTCTTTTAGGGTTACATAGCGGAGCTTGGCACCTGTTTGCTGACAGGCTTGCTGCCAAGGGATGATATTGGAGTGGTGCTCTTGGACCGAGATGATCACTTCCTGGTCTGGCTGGAGAATTTCCTTTGCAAACTGAGCCACCCAGTTAAGACCGGTGGTCGTTCCTCTGGTGAAGAGGATTTCCTTGCTAGACTTGGCCTGGATAAAATCAGCTACCTTCTGCCGAGCCGCCTCGTAGCGAGCCGTCGCCCGCTCAGATAGAGTGTGAACGCCACGGTGAACATTGGCATTATCCTTCTGGTAATAATCCGCCAGCACATCTAGTACCTGCTGCGGTTTTTGAGTGGTCGCCGCATTGTCCAAATAGACCAGCGGCTCATCGTTAACAACTTGGTCTAGGATTGAAAAATCCTTGCGAATGCGTTCCAAATCCATATCTTATCTCTTTGTTAGTTTTTCTTCAATCACGGCAATCAGTTGGTCACGAACTTCCTTGACAGGAATTTCGGTAATGACTGCGCCAAGGAAACCGCGAACAACCAAGCGTTCAGCAGTTGCTCGGTCCAGACCACGACTCATGAGGTAGTACATATCTTCTGGATCTACCTGACCGATTGAGGCTGCGTGTCCAGCTGTGACCTCATTCTCATCGATAAGGAGAATTGGGTTGGCATCGGAGCGAGCCTTGTCAGACAGCATGAGGACACGGCTTTCTTGCTGGGCGTCTGCACCTTTAGCACCACGAACAATGTGTCCGATACCATTGAAGGTCAAGGTTCCGCTTTCTAAGATAACCCCATGTTGCAGGATGTGTCCGACCGAATTATGACCATAGTTGGTCACGCGCGTATCCACACCTTGTACCTGACGACCAGATGAAAGGCCGACAACTTTGAGGTTGGCATGACTGCCGTTTCCTTTTAATTCGCTGTCCAAATCGGAAACCACATTTCCTTCGTTGAGCAGACCAATCGCCCAGTCAATCGTTGCATCGTTTCCGAGATAGCCACGACGATTGAGGTAGGTATCCAAATGCTTACCAAGGCGGTCAATGGCCGCAAACTTGATTTGGCTACCAGCAAGAGCAATTACTTCCACGACAATATTGGCTGAAGTCGCTGCTGTGCCGTCGCCTAAACTTTCAAAACGCTCCAGGTAATTAAGCTTGGCATTTTTTCCAGCGATGATGAGGACACGTTTGTTAAAGGCAACTGGACTAGTGCTGTCTTGGTAGAAAAGGGCCTCAACTGGCTGGTCGATTTCAACATTATCTGGCACATAGAGGACCGCTGTTGCGTTAAAATAAGCTGTGTTGTAAGCCGCTAACTTGTGCTCATCGTAGGCTACGGCAACGCCGATGTATTTTTCAAGCACATCTGGAATGATGTCCATAGCCGATGCGAAGTCTGTAAAGACTACACCCTTCTCTACAAGGTCAACCGGCAACTGTTCTAGAACAGTTTGGCTGCCAACCTGTACCAACATAGGATTGTCACCGATGGCTGTAAAATCTGGAACAGCCCCGATTTCATCATTTGTGGCTAGGCTTCCGTCACCCAGATTCCAACGATGAAACTTGACCCGCTCAATAACTGGCAAGTCCAGCTCTGCTATTTTGTCAAAAGCCTTAAGACGCAGGTCTGTCAACCAAGTTGGTTCTGCCTGCAAGGCTGAAAATTCTTGAATTTTTTCTTTGGTCATAGCTTCCTCCAAAGACTTAAATGTCATCTTCTTTGTAGTCAATGCCAAGCTCAGCTGCAACTTGGACATAACCTTCTTTTTCCAAGCGTTGCGCCAATTCTGGTCCGCCTGAAAGCACGACACGGCCTTCCATCATGACATGGACAACGTCTGGCGTGATGTAGTTGAGCAAGCGTTGGTAGTGGGTGATAATCATGGCACCGAAACCTTCCCCACGCATAGCATTGATTCCTTTTGACACGACTTTAAGCGCATCAATGTCCAATCCTGAGTCAATCTCATCAAGAAGGGCAAAAGTTGGTTCCAACATGAGTAGTTGCAGAATCTCATTGCGTTTTTTCTCACCACCTGAGAAACCTTCATTGAGGTAGCGTTCTGCCATTTCCTCTTTCATATTAAGGAGTTCCATTTTTTCATCCAACTTGGTGATGAAGTCGCGGACAGAAATCTTGTCCTCATCTTCCTTACCAGCATTCATAGCGGCACGAAGAAATTCCGCATTGGTAATCCCTGGAATTTCTGACGGATATTGCATAGCCAGGAAGAGTCCCATGCGGGCACGTTCATCGACTTCTAATTCTAAAATATTGATACCATCAAACAGAATCTCACCTTGGGTCACTTCATAACTTGGATTGCCCATGATGGCTGCTGAAAGGGTGGATTTCCCTGTTCCGTTCGGTCCCATGATGGCTGCAATTTCACCTGTTTTAAGGGTCAAATTCACACCCTTCAAGATTTCTTTGCCTTCAATTTCCACATGAAGGTCTTTGATTTCTAATACTGACATGCTGCGCTCCTTTTCATTTTTGTCCTCTTCAAAAACCACATTAACTGACCAAGCTAACTAGATACACCGATAAGACTCAACTTTGGCAGTGGGAAAGAACCCGACCATTCATAGAAGAGTTCGTCAACAAGTCTTTATTTCTAGTTGTTGAGCTGAAACAGTCTATTCCCAGACTGTTTCACTCCACTGGGCTGTTAACCACTACTGCGCTGAGATATTGACGCCAACTTTGAGAAGCGGTGCTGGGCTTGAGCCCAGCCTCTTTTCGTGTTAATGATGATTTTCAGAGAGTGTTAATCTATAAAATAGTCTTTTCTGACAATTTTAATTAACCATATCCACTATATTATATCAAAAAAAGAGCCTGACGGCTCTTATCTTGTTTAGAAAGATTCTTATTTTCTTTTTTTCTCTTCGTAGCACTTTTTATACTTTGCGATTTTTTCTTGACGGTAACTACTATTACCAATAAACCGAAGAAGGTTGAGCAACGGAGTTCTATTGATACCAAAGATGCCAATCAATTCACAGAGAATCTCAATCCCCAGTCCCATGGTCACCAATAGGAGAATCCCCCCTATTCGACTCGAAACATTGAGCAAAAGAGAGGTCAGGGAGAATAAGAAAGAGATGGCGTAAATCACCAATACTGTGCCACGATGAGTAAGTCCCAGAGAGAGCAAGCGATGATGCAGATGCATCTTATCTGCTTCATAGATTTTTTGCCCAGACAATTTTCGACGAATGATGGCTACTACAGTATCCGTAATAGGCACTCCAAGAATAATCATCGGAGTAACCACTGCAACAGCTGTCGAATTTTTCAGTCCTTGAAGCGACAAGACTCCAATCATAAACCCAATGAAAAGGGCTCCTGTATCGCCAAGATAAATGATGGCGGGATTATAGTTATAAGGCAAAAAACCTACAATCGCCGCAACCAAAACAAAGATGGTTAAGGTCAAAAAAATATTGCTATCATGCAAAAAGAAATAAGACACAATTCCCATCGTTGTCAAGGAAATAATCGATACTCCCGAAACCAGACCATCCAGACCATCAATCAAGTTAACTGCATTCGTAATGGAAACAATCCAAAGGACCGTTAATAGAAAAGAGAGCCAGACAGGAAATTGAAGGAAAGGTCCTCCAAAAGGAATCTTAAAGCTATCAAAACGAAATTCCGTAAAAATCCAAATGATCGTCGCTGCAGCTAGAATACCAAACATTTTAGGAGCAGGCTTTAGCTCCTTGACATCATCAATGAATCCCGTAAGAACGATAATGCCGGATGCTAGGACCAAGGGCCAGATATAATGCAAGTAAGTGCCATGGTAATTGACACGGGTAACAATTCCTGGTAAAAACCATAGGACAGAAATGGTAAATGCCACAAAGATGGCCAGACCTCCCGCTGAAGGCATGGGCACCTTATTTATCCGCCGTGCATTGGGATTATCTACCGCTCCAATCCTCAGGGACATAAAACGAACCAAGGGGGTCGCAATGGCTGATATGACCATGGTTGTAATAATGACCATTATGTATTTTAGAGCAAAAGGAATCATACTGTCGGAACCTTCCTAAGCTCCTCGATTGCCGCAAGCGGAAGCATCAAAGTTCCGTGTTCTTGTAAAGCAGGTCTGGTCAACTTAGTATCATTGGTAAATTCCAACATTCGTGAGAGAATGTAGCCTGGATACTGCTTGGAACGATTTTCTACATTGATAAGAACGGTCAAGTAGTAGTGACCATCCATTTTATATAATTCCGATTCTTCTACTGGATAATCAACCGTACCAACAAAAGTAAACAAATCCTCTATCGTTGGAAATTCCAAAATATAGTAAATATAGCGCTCCTGCTCCTCTTCATCTGCTTCTTCCTCTTGCTCTACCTCTTCCAAATGACGAACGGCTGTTGCATCCGGTGCGCTTTTCTCACGAACGGTTTGCTCCAAACTCTTGAAAAACTCATCTGGAGTCATACTTGCGACATCACCAAGTTCCGACAAATCTGTAAATTCATCGAAATTCAAGCTCTGATCCAAATCAGACTTGGTAACAAAGATGTCCACCCGATCTGGCTTCGGAGTCACACGAAAACTCAGCATACCGCTTTCTCGGAAAGTCATTGGTAAATCCAATTCATCCAAAACAGTATAGAAGAACTCCTCTGTCTTTTCTTGCGGAATGAGAAAGTCCGAAAGTTCCATTCCTCTCTCTTCCAAATCATCTAATTTTATAGTGATTTTCAAGGTTGAATCACTAATTTGCTTTACTTTCATAACTACCTCATTCATTGATTCATCAATTTCTTAAAATTGATTGATCATTTTCAATACTCATACATATCTTCCACCATTATACTAAAACCAAGCTCGAAAGACAAAAGAAAAGCAGGTCTCCCTGCTCTTAAAATAAAAATGTGATAAAGGCATAAACCAATAAAATCGCTCCTAAAATGATGCGGTAGTAACCAAAAACCGTGAAATCATGTTTTTTAACAAAGTCTGTCAAGAAACGAATAACAACTAAGGATACCAAGTAAGCCGTCACACTAGCGACTAACAAGAGCCATACCTGCTCCATATTCAGGCTATTGCCATCTAAGAAATATTTAACAGCCTTCAAGCCACTATAACCAAACATGGTTGGAATCCCAAGGAAGAAGGTAAAATCTGCCGCCACAGATCGGCTGGTCCCTAAAATGATTGCTCCCAGAATGGTCGCACCTGAGCGACTAGTCCCCGGAACGATGCTTAAGACCTGGAAACACCCAATCAACAAGGCAGTTTTATAAGACATTTTCGCTAAGTCCGTCACCTGTGGCTCTATACCTCTGTTACGGTTCTCAATCCAAATAAAGGCAATACCGTAGACAATCAAAGCAATCGCAATCGGTACCATAAAATTGAAGTGTGCTTCAAACCAATTATCCAACGGGACTGCAATTAGGATGGACGGAATACAGGCAATGACAACCTTGGCCCATAATTGCCAAGTCAATTGAATATCACGCTTGGTTTTTCCAGGCTGGAATGGATTCAATTTTTTAAAGTAAATGGTCATAACCGCTAGAATTGCTCCTAGCTGAATGACAATATTAAACATTTCTAGGAAGTTCTTACTTTGGTTTAATTTCACGAACTCTTGAACCAAAATTAAATGCCCAGTTGAAGAAACTGGCAACCACTCCGTTACCCCTTCAATGATTCCTAAAAATATAGCCTTCAACAATTCCAATAGCATAAAAAGCTCCTTTTCATCAATTCTCTACATTATATCATAAAAAAACTCCCTATTCATAGTACAAGGATATTGAAATTTGTCAGAATTTTTAATAAAATGGTGTAATAGCATTTTAAAGGAGACATTATGAAACGTAAACTCAGTATATTTCTGCTGACCCTAATCGCTGTTTTTTCTGTAACAACAGGGGTTCGGGCAGACGAATACCTGCGGGTCGGTATGGAAGCCGCCTACGCACCATTTAACTGGACCCAAGAAGATGATAGCAACGGTGCCGTTCCTATTGAGGGAACCAATCAATTTGCCAATGGATATGATGTTCAGGTTGCAAAAAAAATCGCTGCATCCATGGACAAAGAACTCTTGGTTGTTAAAACCAAGTGGGAAGGGTTGGTCCCTGCTCTTACATCGGGTAAAATCGATATGATTATCGCCGGTATGAGCCCGACAGAAGAGCGCAAGAAAGAAATCGCCTTCTCAGATAGCTACTACACTTCAATTCCGACCCTGGTTGTTCGTTCTGATAGTCAGTACGCAAACGCAACCAGCTTGGCAGATTTTGCTGGCGCAAAAATCACTGCCCAGCAAGGGGTTTACCTCTATGATTTGATTGACCAAATCGAAGGGGCTAACAAACAGACTGCCATGGGAGATTTCTCCCAAATCCGTCAAGCTTTAGAATCTGGCATTATAGACGCCTATGTTTCTGAACGTCCAGAAGGTCGTACAGCAGAAGCTGCAAATAAAGCTTTCAAAATGGTTGAATTGGCAGACAGTTTTGAAACCAATGCCGAAGACGTGACCATTGCTGTCGGTATGCGCAAAGATGACGCTCGTATCACTCAGGTCAACGAAGTCTTAGCAACTATTTCAAAAGAAGAGCAAATCGCACTTATGGATGATATGATTGAAAACCAACCCGTTGAAGAAGCCAGCGAGGGCGAAACACCTAGTTTCTTCGCCCAAGTTTGGAATATTGTTGTTAACAACTGGCAACAACTTCTGCGCGGAACTGGGATGACATTACTCATTTCCATCCTCGGTACAATTATCGGTACTGCTATCGGTCTCCTCATCGGTGTCTTCCGTACAGCTCCAAAAGCAGCAAACAAGGCGCTTGCTATTGGTCAAAAAGTGCTCGGTTATATTATCAATATCTACATCGAAATTTTCCGTGGTACGCCGATGATTGTACAATCCATGGTTATTTACTATGGTACCGCCCAAGCATTCGGACTCAATCTTGACCGCACACTTGCCGCTATCTTCATTGTATCCATCAACACAGGTGCCTACATGAGTGAGATTGTCCGCGGTGGTATCTTTGCCGTCGATAAGGGCCAATTTGAAGCTGCGACTGCTCTCGGATTTACCCATAATCAGACCATGCGTAAGATTGTCCTTCCACAGGTTATTCGTAACATCTTACCAGCGACTGGTAATGAATTTGTCATCAATATCAAAGATACTTCTGTATTGAACGTTATCTCAGTTGTTGAACTCTATTTCTCAGGAAATACTGTCGCAACCCAAACCTATCAATATTTCCAAACCTTTACGGTTATTGCTATTATCTACTTCATCCTAACCTTTACTGTGACACGTATCTTACGCGCAGTTGAAAAGCATTTTGATACAGATACATACACAACAGGTGCAAACCAAATGCAAGTCGAGGTGCCACATGACTAAAAATGTAATTCTTGAAATCAATAATCTAAAGAAATCATACGGACAAAATCAAGTCCTCAAAGACATCTCTATTAGCGTTGAAAAGGGCGAGGTTATCTCAATCATCGGTTCATCTGGTTCGGGAAAATCAACCTTCCTCCGATCTATCAACCTTTTGGAAACACCAACAGAAGGACAGATTCTATACCACGGACAAGATGTTTTGGCTAAAGGATATGATTTGACGACTTACCGTGAAAAACTAGGTATGGTATTCCAATCCTTCAACCTTTTCAACAATCTAAATGTATTGGAAAATGCCATTGTAGCACAAACTACGGTACTGAAACGAGATCGAGCTGAGGCAGAGAAAATCGCCAAAGAAAATCTCAACAAGGTTGGCATGACCGAACAGTACTGGCAAGCCAAACCAAGTCAACTCTCTGGTGGACAGAAACAACGCGTGGCCATTGCACGTGCCCTATCTGTTGACCCAGAAGTTATCCTCTTTGATGAGCCGACTTCTGCTCTCGATCCAGAGATGGTTGGGGAAGTTCTCAAAACCATGCAAGATTTGGCAAAATCAGGATTGACGATGCTTATCGTAACTCACGAAATGGAATTTGCCCGTGACGTATCTGACCGCGTTATCTTTATGGATAAGGGTGTCATCGCCGAAGAAGGCAGCACACAGCAAATCTTTGAAAATCCACAGGAAGAACGCACACGTGAATTCCTTCAGCGTTTTCTTGGATAAACTCAATCTGTTCCATAGAAGACTATTACTTACCAGTTTCAAAGCTGGTAAGTTTTTTTATACAAAAAAAGAGGAATCGCAAAATTCCTCTTTTTGGACATCTCTAAATGAAACCATTTAGATTAGTTTTCAAATTTCTTGTGGTTTTTGTCGTAAAAATCAATCAGACCCAAGGCAGTTGCAAATGAAATATTGTCAATCTTAGCGCGACCTTGTGCAAGAGCGATAACTGACATTTCACGAGCATTTGTTTCCTTACTGATACGGTAACCTGTGATTTTCTTTTCACGAACCCAGCCGACAACAGCGGCTACTTTTTCGTAACTAGTCATTAGAAACCCCTTTCTTTTTTATTCGTGCAATTTAGTATAATATGTTTTAACCTATTTTGTCAAGTAAAATGTTCGCTTTTTACCATCATTTTGCCCTAAGAGATGATAGTATTTGCGTCCTTATGTCTTCGACCCCCTCCGGATTCCCCGGAAGGAAGATAGTTTGATTACCTCCTTGTGCAAAATTATTGAGAGTATCCAAGTATTGGTTGGTCAGCAAGATAGACATAATTTGCTCCTCAGATAGGCTAACATTTGATTCTTTCAGTTCACGAATCGAATCTGCCAGTCCGTCTACAATCGCCTTACGTTGTTGTGCAATACCTACACCATGCAAGCGATCCTTTTCAGCTTCCGCTTCTGCTGCTGTGACAATTTTAATCTTGTCCGCTTCTGCCAATTCCTGGGCCGCAACCCGTTTCCGCTGAGCTGCGTTAATTTCATTCATAGATTGTTTAACCTCGGCATCTGGCTCTACCTTGGTAATTAAGGTTTTGACAATAACATAGCCGTAGGTTGACATTTCTTCTGCTACTTGTTTTTGTACCTCAAGTGCAATCTCATCCTTTTTCTCGAAGAGCTCATCCAGGGTCAATTTAGGCACAGATGAACGCAGGGCATCTTCAATATAGGACTTAATCTGTGCTTCTGGGTGCATGAGCTTGTAATAGGCATCCGTCACATTATTTTCATTTACTCGATATTGAGTTGCCACATTCATTGTGACAAAAACATTATCCTGCGTCTTGGTTTCTACCACAATTTCACTTTGCAACATCCGCAATTGAATGCGGGCTGCGATGACATCGACTCCAAATGGTATTTTAAAGTTAATACCTGAAGTAGATGTTTTTTGGTATTTCCCAAAGCGCTCAATAATAGCGACCGTCTGCTGCTTGACAACGTATAGCCCTGAAGCAATCAAAATCAAAGCAATCAGTACAAAGAACAAGAAACTACCAATAAAAACAATTGGACCAAGCACCATAATGACCTCCTAAACTAGCATTTTATAAAGCGAATCATTTTCATGAAGATTGATGTACTGGGGATCAAACTCTTCCAAGCGAGAAATAAACTGCGTATAATCTGTTTTATCTCCTAGGGCAATACCGATTAGAACCGGCCCTGTTCCCTTATTGGCACGTTTGATATATTCAAAACGAGTAATATCATCATTTGGCCCTAGAATATCATTTACAAATTCACGAAGAGCCCCTGGACGTTGTGGAAAATTAACAACAAAGTAGTGTTTAATTCCCTCGTAGATAAGCGCACGTTCCTCCATTTCCGGCATCCTGTTGATGTCGTTATTACCACCAGAAATGATACAACAAATGGTTTGCCCCTTGATTTGGTCCTTGACTACCTCAAGAGCTGCAATCGTTGCTGCTCCTGCTGGCTCAGCAACAATACCCAGCTTAGAATAGAGGTCTAAAATAGTCCCAGAAATCCATCCTTCATCCACACCAATCAGGCGATCTACGTATTTCCGAGCCACTTCGTAGGTCGACTTACCGACTTTCTGTACCGCAATACCGTCAGCAAATTTATCAATTTGGTCTAATTTAACCGGACGACCTTTATCAAAAGCCGCTTTCATTGACCGTGCCCCACTTGCTTCAACACCAACAATCTTAATTTCAGGTGCATGTTCTTTCAGATAGGCCGAAACGCCTGCAACCAGACCACCTCCTCCTATGGGAACTAAAATTTGGTCAAAACTAATGGTTTGCTCTTCCGCTTCTTCCAAGATTTCATAAGCTACTGTTCCCTGACCAGCCTGCACATTTTCATCATCGAATGGGTCTATAAAGGTTTTCCCACTTTCCTGAGTATAATCTTGTGCCGCCTTGGCTGACTCATCAAAGGTATCACCTACGAGTCGAATCTCTACGTGGTCTCCTCCGAAAAATTTAACCTGCCCTATTTTTTGTTGCGGAGTTGTAATGGGCATGAAAATCGTAGCAGGAATTTGCATTTCCTGACAGGTGTAGGCCACACCTTGAGCATGGTTTCCGGCCGAAGCACAGACCACACCGTGTGACTTCTCATCATCTGTCAATTGTGAAATAGCATAATAGGCTCCTCGAATTTTAAAAGAGCGAACACGCTGTTCATTTTCTCTTTTTAAATAAATAGTTGCACCATATTTTTCCGACAAGTATCGACTATAATCCAAGGGGGTACGTACTACCACGCGCTTAAGAACGGAGTATGCTTGTTCTACATTTTTTGCTGTAATCATAGTTCCATTAATTTCTTTCTATATTTATTGTATCAATATTCCCTAGAAATTCCTAGTATTTAAACTATTATTATGTCATTTTATAAAAACCGAACTTTTTTATTTTTTTAATATATTCATGAATGAAATGGGCAAAAGAGCCGGAAAAACCAGCTCTTTTATTCATTTTCGGAGATAGGGGAAAAAAGGGAATGACATCCCCTCATCTGCCAACTCAAACCTTAAATGTATTGCCATCACTCAAAGTAAAGCTGACTATCACCCTATCTACCATGATAGTGTTTAATTATAGATTTTGAATGCGTCGTCATCATTGCGTCCGACAAATGGCATTGCTTTGCGGAGTTCTGCACCTACTTTTTCGATTTCAAGATTCTCTGCTTCTTTACGATAAGCTTCCATACGTGGACGGCCTGCTTTATAGTCATTTACAAAGTCATTTGCAAATTTACCAGATTGAATATCTGCAAGAACTGCCTTCATGTTTTCTTTGACTTGGTCTGTAATGACACGTGGGCCTGATACATAGTCACCAAATTCAGCAGTGTTTGAGATAGATTGGCGCATTTTCTTAAAGCCACCTTCGTAGACAAGGTCAACGATAAGTTTCATCTCGTGGAGAACTTCGAAATAAGCCAATTCTGGTGCATAACCAGCTTCTATCAAGACTTCAAAACCTGCCTGCATAAGGGCTGTCAAACCACCGCAGAGAACAGCTTGCTCACCAAACAAGTCTTCTTCCGTTTCTTCCTTGAAAGTTGTTTCTAGAAGACCAACACGGGCTGAACCAACACCTTTTGCCCAGTCCATCGCAATATGTTTTGCATCACCAGTAGCATCTTGATATACCGCATAAAGAGCAGGCACACCAAAGCCTTCCTCAAATGTACGACGAACCAAGTGACCTGGACCTTTTGGTGCACACATGAAGACATCCACATCTGCTGGTACCTTGATAAATTCAAAGTGAACGTTGAAACCATGGGCAAAACCAAGGGCATTGCCCGCTTCCAAGTTTGGAGCGATTTCTTCATTGTAAAGGTCTGCTTGGATTTCGTCTGGAGCTAAGATCATGATGACATCTGCTTGTTTTGCTGCTTCTGCTACTTCAAAAGTTTCAAAACCGTCTTCTTTTGCCTTGTCAAATGACTTGCCTGCACGCACACCGATGATGACGTCGTGTCCTGTATCACGCAAGTTTTGGGCATGGGCATGACCTTGTGAACCATAACCGATAACGGCGATACGTTTACCGTCAAGTGCTGCTACTGTTACATCTTTTTCATATTGCATTGTTACTGTCATAAGATTCTCTTTTCTATTTTTATTTGTAATTTTGGATGTTCAAAGAAAATGAAGGCTAGACTAGGCGATGCAGACGAAGATAGAACTAACGTTCATCAAGCCAAGTCAACGCAGTATAGGATTGATTATCGAAGAGGATTAGTCTCTACTAAAGCCAGTCGCACCCGTTCTTGCGATATTCTTGATGCCATAAGGCTGAATCACACGCAGGAGGGCGTCAATCTTATCTCCATCACCTGTCATTTGGATGGTAATAGAGTGAGGTGCCACATCGACAACATTTGCTCTAAAGGGTTGGATAATCGCTAAAATTTCTGCTCGTTTTGTTGGCGGAGCTGAAATTTTGACAAGAATCACCTCACGCTCTAAGTGGGGTATGTCCGTTAAGTCACGTACTCGAACCACATCAATCAAGCGGTTCAGCTGTTTGATGATTTGTTCGACCTCATCGTGACTGGCCACGTCTATAATCACCGTCACACGTGAGATGCCATCTACTTCTGTTGGGCCGACGGAGATGGACTCAATATTGATTTGGCGACGAGATAATACACCCGTAAAGCGGTTGAGGACGCCTGATGAATTTCGTAATTTTGCGGTTAACATTCTACGCATTAAACTTCACCCCCAACATTTCTGCATTGCTCTTACCTGCTGGCACCATCGGTTGAACATGTTCACGATTAGAAATATGTATTTCAATCAACATTGGCTTATCTTCTAAGATAACTTTCATATCTTCGCTCAGTGTCACTGGATTGTCAAAACTATAATGACTGATACCATAAGCTTCTGCCAACAATTGGAAATTTGGTTCATCGTCAAATACAGATTGGCTACGACGCTTTTCATAGAAGGATTCCTGCCATTGACGCACCATGCCAAGAGAGTGGTTATTGATCAATACGACCTTAATCGGTACACCATAGCCATTCAAAATAGCCAATTCTTGGTTGGTCATCTGGAAGCCGCCATCACCAACAAAGATGATTACTTCTTTATCTGGATTGGCTAATTTGGCGCCGATAGCCGCAGGAATACCAAAGCCCATGGTTCCCATGCCACCAGATGTTACAAGTTGACGTGCATGTTTGTAGGGGTAGAATTGGGCAGCCCACATTTGATGCTGACCAACATCTGTCACGACAATGGCATCCCCTTGCGTCAACTGACCAATTAATTCAATTGCCGCCTGTGGCTTAATAACCTTTTCATCTTCATCATACCAAAATGGCGCCCGACGTTTGTTTTCCAATACTTGTGCCGTCCAATCAGCATAGCCTGTTTCGACTGTTTCTAAAGCAAGTAGAGCTTTCAAGGTTGCCTTAGCATCACCTACTACTGGAATAGCCGTTTTGACAACTTTACCAATTTCTGCGGGATCAATATCAATATGCGCTACCGTCGCATTTGGCGCATAGGTTGTTGGATTTCCTGTTAGGCGGTCATCGAATCGCGCTCCAATATTGATAATGTAATCAGCCTGATCCATAGCCATATTGGCAGCGTATGAACCGTGCATCCCCCCCATAGCCAAGGATAATTCATGCTCAATGGGCATTGCACCTAATCCAAGGAGGGTTGAAACTACTGGAATACGGTAGCGCTCTGCAAAGGCAACTAATTCTTTATTGGCATCCGCATAATTGACACCACCACCAGCCAATATAACTGGTTTTTGAGCTTGGCTAAGCTGTTTCAAAATTTTCTTAACTTGCAAACCATTTGGTTCAATCGTTGGCTGATAACTTGGTAGGTGTAGAGTTGGGTCATGATAAAAATCAACAACTCTTTCTTGGATGTCTTTTGGAACATCAATAACAACGGGACCCGGTCTCCCTGTTGTTGCAATATGGAGAGCTTCTGTGATGACTCTAGGAATATCTGCCGTATCCCGAATTTGGTAATTGTACTTGGTAATCGGCATTGTCATCCCCAAGACATCTGCTTCCTGAAAAGCATCTTTACCGATACCACGTGTTGCGACTTGACCAGTAAAAACTAAAAGAGGAACACTATCACCCATTGCGTCCGCAATTCCAGTAATGGCATTGGTAGCTCCTGGCCCAGAGGTTACAATGGCTACGCCCACCTTTCCTGATGATTTAGCGTATCCTTCGGCCTCGTGGACCGCTCCTTGTTCATGACGAGCCAAAATATGCTGGATTCCCTCATATTGATAAATAGCATCATATAGAGGCAAAACTGCCCCACCAGGGTAACCAAAAACAAGGTCTACTCCCAGCTGATGCAGGGTGTCCAAAATGAGATAGGACCCCGAACGCGGTTGGTCTAGTTGAATTTCTTGCACGAATATTCCTCCTCTCTGCAAATTTGTTATCTACTATAATATCACAAGTAAGTAGAATGTCAAGGAATTTTCTGAAAATTCCTACATTTGTTCGTTTTCTTAACTATTTCCTAACATTTTCTTAAGCAAAACTTAAGCAAATCCCTTGACCGGCTTGGTTTCAGCTTGCTTTCAGAAAACATCAGTATAGTAGTTCCACTAAGAAAATTAAATGAGGTTTAGGATATGTATTATGTAGTGATACCGGCTTACCAGCCAGATGAAAAATTAATCCAACTATTAGAAATAATGAAAAACAGGCTAAATTGTCAGGTCATCGTTGTGGATGATGGTAGTACTGGCGCATCCAAAAATATTCTTGAAATCGCCAAAACCTATGCAATTGTTCTACACCATGATGTCAACAAAGGAAAAGGCCAAGCCTTGCGAACAGCCTTTAGTTTCATCTAAGATTTGAGAAAACCAGGTGTTATCGTAACTGCTGACGCAGATGGTCAACACGCTGTGAATGATATTGACCGCATCGCCCGTGCAGCTATAAATCTGCCAAGTCGCCTGATTCTTGGTGTTCGTCAATTTACCAAAGACATTCCCTTTCGGAGTCGTTTTGGTAACAAACTAACCAGAGTATTGTTTAGACTGCAAACTGGTATCAATGTGTCCGATACACAAACAGGCTTGCGTGGATTCCATACTGACTTAATTCCATTCATGTTAGATATTGAAGGCAACCGCTATGAGTACGAGATGAACATGTTAACTCAGGCAAGTCAACGCTATAAAATTACGGAAGTCCCAATCCAAACCATTTATATCGATGATAATGCCAGTTCGCATTTTCGTCCCATAAAAGATGGACTGCTCATTTACAAAAATCTCTTCAAATTTGCCCTGGCATCTTTTGGTGGATTTTTAGTTGACTACGAAATATATGCACTTGCCTTATTGCTACTCACTAGCTTACCAACTGCTGTACGCTTATTGGTCGCAAACATGATTGCTCGCATTTGTAGCGCTACCTGTAATTTTGCACTTAATAAGAAATTAGTCTTTAACAATGAAGAGAGCATCGCACGAACAGGCGCAGGCTACTTTACACTAGCCCTTGTCCTCTTCCTTTGCGATACAGCCCTCCTCTATCTCTTCCACCAAATTCTAGGACTCAACCTCTACATTGTCAAACTTGCAGTTGGCATCCTCCTTTTCCTAGCTTCTTGGTTTGTTCAAAAGAATATTATTTTTAAAGAAAGGAAATCATTTTCCCATGAAATTGCTTAAAAAACCCTTTGCCTACGCATCCATCTTCGGAATGCTTTTGACAGGAGGCTTTACTTACTCCATGTTAAAAACCTTCGTCATTTCTGAAGCGATAACAACCGTCTCAGCAAGCAATGCTACTTCTACGAGCGAGCAGAATACGACCGCAGCTTCGTCTTCCACCACTGCCACAACAGCAACCAATGTATCTACTACTGATACTAGTTACTCTGATGATAATATTCAGATAAATTTAGAGACGATTACCACCAATAACACAACTGTTTACGTCGCAGATATTCAAGTCAGCTCACCCGAGTATTTAAAAACAGCACTTGCACAAAACACTTACGGTACAAATGTAACAGCTAAAACCTCAGAAACAGCGGCAGCAAACAATGCCATTCTAGCGGTTAACGGTGACTACTACGGAGCCAACTCAACTGGTTATGTTATTAAGAATGGGGTTCTGTATCGAGACACCGTTCGGGACAATGCATCTTATGGCGACTTGGCCATCTACACAGACGGCTCGTTTGAGGTCATTTATGAAAATGAGATTACCGCCCAAGAATTGATTGACAAGGGCGTTGTCAACCTCTTAGCATTTGGTCCATCATTGGTCGAAAACGGCGAAATTGTCGTCGATACTTCAACAGAAGTCGGACGTGCAATGTCATCCAACCCTCGTTCTGCTATCGGGATTATCGATGAAAATCATTATATCATCGTCGTAGCAGATGGACGTACGTCTGAAAGCGAAGGACTCTCTCTCTATCAATTGGCAGAAGTTATGAAACAATATGGTGCTCAAACTGCCTACAACCTTGATGGCGGTGGTTCATCTACTCTTTACTTCAACGGTCAAGTTGTTAACAACCCAACAACAAATGGAAATACTATCTCAGAAAGGGCGGTGAGTGACATTGTCTACATCGGTTACTAATTCAACTACAAGAGTTTCAAGAACATTTATCTCCTACTTAGCAATAATAGCTTTCCTGTTTATTTTCAGTCGAATCTATGAAAGTCTCAGCTATGGCGAAGTCTCTGTCTTTATGCATTATATGTTCTGTGTACCATTAATAGGCGGAGCTGTGCTACTCGGTCTGTTGCAACTTATACCTACTTTTTCACGTCTCTCCTATAATTTGTGGAATTCTGGCGTTGCAACTATTACAGCCGGTTGTCTTCTCCGAGGCATTATCAACCTATCTGGACGTTCAACTACCTTAGATCAACCTTATTGGTACATCGGCGCAGCCTTCCTAGTTCTATCCTTAGTCGGTCTTTTCATCAATCCATCCGCAAACAATCGCCGAAAAACGACCACTTAATCTACAAATAAATGATAAGGGCACTTAAAATTCTTAGGTGCCTTTTATTGTAGAATGAATTGTTGAAAAATTCGGAAATTTCCAATTATTTATCAAATATTTTATCGTTTCTTTCATATCTATGATATAATGGGTAAAATAAGATAGGGAGAAGAAAATTATGACCGATACAAACAAACTTAAAGACTTTCGACATCGCAGTTCTGTCTATGATTCGATGGTCAAGTCACCCAACCGTGCCATGCTTCGCGCAACAGGAATGACCGACGATAGCTTTGAAAAGCCTATTGTTGGGGTTATTTCGACATGGGCTGAAAATACACCTTGTAACATCCACCTTCATGACTTTGGAAAATTAGCCAAAGAGGGGGTCAAGGATGCAGGTGCCTGGCCTGTTCAATACGGTACCATCACCGTTGCAGACGGAATCGCTATGGGAACTCCTGGTATGCGCTTCTCCTTGACTTCCCGTGACATCATAGCCGACTCTATTGAGGCAGCTATGGGAGGGCACAACGTGGATGCCTTTGTCGCAATCGGCGGCTGTGATAAAAATATGCCTGGTTCTATGATTGCTATCGCCAATATGGACATTCCTGCCGTATTTGCCTACGGTGGAACCATCGCACCAGGTAACATCAACGGTAAAGATATTGACTTGGTTTCTGTCTTCGAAGGAATCGGAAAATGGAATAATAGCGACTTAACTGCTGAAGAAGTTCGTCAGATTGAGTGTAATGCCTGTCCTGGACCTGGTGGTTGTGGTGGTATGTACACTGCCAATACCATGGCTACTGCCATTGAGGTAATGGGCATGTCCATTCCTGGCTCTTCTTCTCACCCTGCTGAATCTCCTGAGAAGAAGGCTGATATTGAAGAAGCTGGTCGTGCTGTTGTACGCATGCTAGAACTTGGCATCAAACCATCTGACATTATGACGCGTGAAGCCTTTGAAGATGCTATTACAGTCACAATGGCTCTGGGGGGCTCAACCAACGCTACGCTCCATCTTCTAGCCATCGCCCATGCTGCTAATGTTGAATTAACACTGGAAGATTTCAACGATTTCCAAGAGCGTGTGCCTCACCTAGCTGACCTCAAACCATCTGGTAAATATGTTTTCCAAGACCTCTATAATGTCGGCGGTGTCCCTGCGGTTATGAAATACTTGCTCAAAAACGGCTTCCTTCATGGCGACCGCATCACATGTACAGGTAAGACCGTTGCTGAAAACCTAGAGAATTTTGCAGACTTGAATCCAGGTCAAGATGTCATCATGCCTCTTGAAAATCCAAAACGTGCAGATGGTCCACTCATCATCCTCAAAGGTAACCTTGCTCCTGAAGGTGCCGTTGCCAAGGTTTCTGGTGTGAAAGTCCGCAACCATACAGGTCCAGCCAAGGTCTTTGATTCTGAAGAAGAAGCGATCGAAGCAGTCTTGACTGACGAAATTGTAGATGGCGATGTAGTCGTTGTCCGCTATGTTGGACCAAAAGGCGGTCCTGGTATGCCTGAAATGCTATCCCTTTCTTCCATGATTGTCGGAAAAGGCCAAGGTGACAAAGTAGCCCTTCTAACAGACGGTCGTTTCTCTGGCGGTACCTATGGACTGGTTGTTGGACACATCGCACCTGAAGCTCAGGATGGCGGTCCAATTGCCTACCTCCGTACAGGTGATTTGGTGACGGTTGACCAAGATACCAAAGAAATCACCATGCATGTTTCTGACCAAGAAATCGAAGAACGCAAGAAAACAACTGTTATCCCACCACTCTACTCTCGTGGTGTTCTTGGAAAATATGCCCACACCGTATCATCTGCCTCTAAAGGAGCCGTTACCGACTTCTGGAGACCCGAACGAAGCGGTAAAAAATAAAAAGAATACAACCCCTGTCACACAATGACCGGGGTTTTTAAAGGAGTAAATGGAATGAAACTAAACGTCGAACTATCCCGCTTCCGCGTTAAGGAAGGCAAGACTGCCAAAGTAGATGAATGGATGGCCTTTCTCAACGAGCACATGGTAGACACCCTTCTGACTCTTGAAGGAGAGAAAATGTATGTCGAAACTATCTTCCGTGAAGTACTGGACGGCCGCGAATACCTCTACTGGTACTCTGTCCAAGTCGAAGGAGGGATTGAAGTCGAAGATTCAGAATCCTATATTGATAAAAAACATTTAGAATACTGGGAAGAATGTATCGACCCAAGCTACAGCATGGTAGACTTGGCTCCGCAAGTTATCATGATTCCCAAGCCTGTTTATGAAACCATGGAAGAATTAGACAGACAATACGATGAAACATTTAAAAAAAGAGGCTGGACAAAAAGCCCAATGTCATTAAGTTAAGCATTTAAGTAGCTAAAGAAACTATTCCCGTCTGAGCAGTTCATGACAAAACGGGAATAGTTTTTATTTTAGGGCGCACAAAAAGGAGGTTTTTTAACCCTATTTTTCAA